>JAFEEZ010000018.1 GCA_018240825.1 Pseudomonadota bacterium
CCTGATCGAGGAAAACAGCTTCCGCCCGCACCGCGACTATCCCGACGGTTATCAAGGTCCCTACCTGCTCAATCTCGCTGTCGAGGAAGGGCGGCTGGTGCTCGATCTGGCGCGCGAAGACGGGTCGCAACTCGAAACGCTGATCCTGTCGCTTGGTACGCTGCGCCGCCCGATCAAGGACTATTTCGCGATCTGCGACAGCTATTACGATGCGATCCGCCATGCGAGTCCGGCGCAGATCGAAACCGTCGACATGGCGCGGCGCGGAATTCACAACGATGCCGCGGAACTGCTCAGAGAGCGGTTGGGGGGAAAGATCGACGTCGATTTCAACACCGCGCGGCGATTGTTCACGCTCATCTGTGTGCTGCACATTCGTGGCTGATCACCGGCGGCTGACCGCGCACCGTGCGAAGCGCAGGACTTCTTTCCGTCGGATTATGCCGCGCGACCATGGCGGATATGGCGTGCGCGCGATATGCGTCGGATCGACGGCGTAAAGGGCCGGTCAATTGGGGCGTGGTGGCGAAATGAGTGACGGCGAACAATTGATCGCGGCAGCGCGGGACGCGGCGAAAAAAGCCTATGCGCCTTATTCGGGCTTTTCCGTCGGCGCAGCGCTGTTGATGAGCGACGGCGGCATCGTCCGGGGCGCGAATGTCGAAAACGCCAGCTACGGCTTGTCGCTCTGCGCCGAGACGGTGGCGACGGCGACGGCCAGCGCGGCTGGACGCCTGGCTGATATCGTCGCCGTCGGCATCGTCGGCGGTATGACGGGCCATGGCGGCATCGATCCCGTCCTGCCCTGTGGCCGTTGCCGCCAGGTTCTGAACGAGGCCGCGCAACACGGCGGGCGCGACCTGACGATCTATTGCTCGGGCCTGACCGGCGGGCCGATCGCGGAATATCGCCTGTCGGACCTGCTGCCCCACGCGTTCGGGCCCGCCAGCCTGGGATTGGTGTGACTTACCGCTTCTGAGCTGGCTCCCGATCTGGTAGCGTTGCAGCATCGCAACAGGAGTCGGATCATGGCGACGCAAGCGATCGATCAAGCGAAATTCGAAGCGCTTTTCGGCAAAGTGCTGACCAATATCGGCGGCGCTATGTCGTTGTTGATGGCGTATATGGGCGACCGGCTTGGTCTATACGCCGCGCTTGCCAAGGTGTCGCCTGCGACCAGCGCCGACGTGGCGACGGCGGCGAGTCTCGACGAGCGCTATGTCCGCGAATGGCTGAGCGCCAACGCCGCAGCCGGCTATGTCGACTATGACGGCGAGCGATTTTCCCTGTCGCCCGAGGCCGAATTGATTTTCGCCGCCGACGGCGATCCACGCTGCCTGCAAGGGTTCTTCGAAGCGGTGAAATCCACCTACGACGACGAAGCCAAATCGACCGAGGCGATCTGTGAAGGACGCGGCTTTTCGTGGGGCGAGCGCTCGCCGTGCTGTTTCCGCGGGACCGATCGCTTCTTCCGGCCGGGCTATGCGGTCAATCTCGTGGATAGCTGGCTGCCAGCGCTCGACGGCGTCACCGACAAGCTGGCCGCCGGCGCCACCGTCGCTGATATCGGTTGCGGCCATGGCTCGTCCACGGTGTTGATGGCGCAGGCCTTCCCGCAATCGACCTTCGTCGGCTACGATTTCCACCCGGCGTCGATCGACGCAGCCCGAATCAAGGCGCGCGAGGCCGGTGTGAAGAATGCGCGGTTCGAGGTTGCGGCGGCCAAGGAGTTCGCCGGTCGCGATTTCGACCTCGCTTGCATCTTCGACGCGCTCCACGACATGGGCGACCCGGTCGGCGCCGCCGCGCATATCCGCGAAGCGCTCAAGCCCGACGGGACGCTGATGCTGGTCGAGCCGCTCGCGGGCGACAGCCTGACCGACAACATGCACCTCCTGGGCCAAATCTTTTACGGCTTTTCGACGGTGGCGTGCGTTCCGGCGTCGAAGGCGCAGGAGGTCGGGTTGGCGCTCGGCGCGCAGGCGGGCGAAAAGCGGCTATCGGAGGTGCTCCGCGAGGCTGGCTTTACCAGCGTCCGGCGCGCGACTGCGACCGACACCAATATGGTGCTGGAGGCGCGCGCCTGACTTCGCTAGTCGGGGCGCATGTCCATTCTGTCCGACCGCTGGATTCGCCGACGGGCGACCGAAGACGGCATGATCGAGCCGTTCGTCGAGGCCCAGCGGCGCGAGGGGTGCATCAGCTACGGCCTGTCGTCATACGGCTACGACGCACGCGTCGCCGACGAGTTCAAGATATTCACCAACATCGACAGCGCCGTGGTCGATCCCAAGGATTTTTCCGCCAACAGCTTTGTCGACCGCAAGACCGACGTCTGCATCATCCCGCCGAATAGCTTCGCGCTGGCGCGGACGGTCGAATATTTCCGCGTGCCCCGCGACGTGCTGGTGATCTGTCTCGGCAAATCGACCTATGCGCGGTGCGGCATCATCGTCAACGTGACCCCGCTCGAACCCGAATGGGAAGGACATGTCACGCTGGAATTTTCGAACACCACACCGCTGCCCGCGAAGATCTACGCCAACGAAGGCGCGTGTCAGTTCCTGTTCCTCCAGGGGAATGAGCCGTGCGAGACGAGTTATGCCGACCGCGCCGGTAAATATATGGGCCAGCGCGGGGTCACGCTGCCCAAACTTTGACCAGTCGATTAGCGTAGCTGATCGGCGTCCAGGGCAAAGCGCGGCTGGCCTCGCGGCGCGAGGTCCGACGACGCGGCTTTGCCGCGTCGCTCCGATGCGGACCAAAAAAAGGCGGCCGCTTGTGCGACCGCCCTTTATCTCGATCCGACGAGGAAGCGTCAGAATTCGTTCGCGTAATATTCGTTGCCGATGAAACCCAGCTTCGTAATGCCCGACCGTTTGATCACCGCGAGCACGCTATCGACCTTCTCGTAGCGTGCGTCCGGCGAAGGCTGGAAGTGCAGCTCGGGTTCGGGGACAATCTGCTTGGTCGCCTCCAGATATTGCGACAATTGCTGCTCGCTGGTGATTTCGGTGCCGTTCCACGTCATCCGGTCATCGGCGTAGATGATGATCTTGTTCTTCTGCGGTTCGACCGGCGGCGCCGGCTGATTCGAGTTGACCGGCA
>JAFEEZ010000190.1 GCA_018240825.1 Pseudomonadota bacterium
CGCCGAGTTCCTTCAGCCGAGGAAGCTGCTTCTCGGCGGCGCGGAACGTTCCCTCGGGCGTGAACTGGCGGGTGTTGAGCTGGTACAGCACGGCATCCTTCGACCAGGCGGGATGCTTGAGCGTGACATAGGGCTTGGGCGCGTAGGGATCCGCCGGCCTGGTCGCAGCAGCGGCGGAGGCGGTCATCAGGCTCGCCAGCAGCGCGAGCGCGATCGGTTTCAGCATCCTGTTCTCCCTTTTCGCGCTTTGTGCCACGACGCCGCATCGGCGCGCCCTGAATACGTATGTGGCGGCGTATCGGCCCGCGCGGCGCTCGCCTAGCGTAGCGCGATCGCCCCCGTTTGCGAGAGGGCGTAAGGGGAGAGGAATGGCGTCCGACACTCGTTTCGCGCGCGAGCCCTATCGCGGCGCCTTTCGCGCGGCTACACTCGGCCCGAGCTGGCCGCAGGCGACGGCCGGAAAGGGGAGACAGCGTCGGGCAATGCTATCCGACAAGCCGACGTCGTTCGATATCGCGCAGCGCGCCGGCGTGTCGCAGCCTACCGTCTCGCGCGCCTTGCGCGGCGACCCGACCGTCAGCGAGGCGACGCGCAAGCGGATCGAGGCGATCGCGGCCCAGCTCAACTACAAGGTCGACAAGAACGCATCTTCGTTGCGGAGCCGGCACACCAACACGCTGGCGCTGTTGTTCTTCGAGGACCCGACGCCCGACGATTCGCTGATCAACCCCTTCTTCTTGTCGATGCTGGGATCGATTGCGCGGACGTGTTCGCTGCGAGGATACGATCTGCTGACTTCGTTTCAGCAGCTCTCGTCCAACTGGCATGTCGATTACGAGGATAGTCACAAGGCCGACGGCATCATCCTGCTGGGTTATGGCGACTACCAGACCTATCGCGCCCGGCTTGAGCAGCTCGAAGCGCAAGGCACGCATTTCGTCCGCTGGGGATCGGTGCAGCCTGGCCAGCCGGGGACGACGATCGGCTGCGACAATTTCCGCGGCGGCCGCGATGCCGCCGCGCATTTGATCGATCTCGGGCGACGCCGGATCGCCTTTCTCGGCGAGGCGTCGAGCCATTCGCCCGAGCTTGAGGAGCGCTATCGCGGCGCGTGCATAGCGATGCGCGAGGCCGGGCTCGATCCTGATATCGGGCTCCAGGTCGACGCCATCACAACCGAGGCGTCGGGCTACGAAGCCGCACAGAAGCTGATCGTGCGCGGTATCGCGTTCGACGCGGTCTTTGCGGCGAGCGACCTGATCGCGATCGGCGCGATGCGCGCGCTGGAGGAAGCGGGGATCGAGGTGCCGCGCGACGTGTCGGTGGTGGGATTCGACGACATCCCCGCCGCCAGCCTGTCGCATCCGCCGCTCACCACGATCGCCCAGGATTACGCCAGGGCCGGCGAGATGCTGGTCGACACGCTTCTGCGCCGCATCCGTGCGCAGCCGACCGAGGCGGTGATGCTGCCGCCGCGCCTGATCGTCCGCCGCTCGACCGCTGTGGCGAAGTGATGGACGCTATGACGATGGAGAAACCCCGGCAAACCTGGCGCGGGCTGTGGAACATCTCGTTCGGGTTTTTCGGGATTCAGATTGCGTTCGGGCTACAGAACGCGAACGTAAGCCGCATCTTCCAGTCGCTCGGCAGCGATGTCGGCAGTCTAGCGTTGCTGTGGATCGCGGGGCCGGTGACCGGCCTGCTGGTGCAGCCGATCATCGGCCATTTCAGCGACCGCACCTGGGGACGGTTCGGGCGGCGGCGACCTTATTTCCTAGCCGGCGCGACACTCGCGGCGCTCGCCCTGTTCGGCATGCCCAATTCGAGCGCGCTGATTACCGCCGCGCTGCTCCTGTGGATGCTCGACGCGTCGATAAACGTGTCGATGGAGCCGTTCCGCGCGTTCGTCGGTGACATGGTCGCGCCATCACAACGCACCGCCGGCTATGCGTTCCAGACCGCGTTCATCGGGGCGGGCGCCGTCGTCGGCAGCCTCGCGCCGTTCGTGATGGCGAAGCTGGGCGTCAGCAACATCGCGGCAGCGGGCGGAATTCCGGATTCGGTGCGCTATTCCTTTTATCTCGGCGCGGTTGCGATCTTCGCCGCCGTGCTGTGGACCGTGCTGACGACGCGCGAATATCCGCCCGAGCAGATGGGCGCGTTGGCAGAGGGGGACGCGGCGGGCCACCAACCACCGGCCGCGCCGCGTCATGGCGCGCTGTGGCTGGCCGCGGGCGTGGCGGTAATCGCGATCGTGTACGCGTTCGCACTCGAGAAGGACCTCTACGTTCTTGGCGGGGCGCTCGTCGTGTTCGGCGTGCTCGGTCTTCTCTCGGCGGCGATGGTCCGCGGCGGCCGCGACAATGCGCTGGTTCAAATCATGAGCGACCTGTCGCGGATGCCCGACCAGATGAAGCGCTTGGCGCTGGTTCAGTTCTTCTCGTGGTTCGCCCTGTTCATCATGTGGATCTACACTACCCCGGTCGTCGCGCAGTACGTGTTCCATTCGACCGACACGACCGCCAGAGCGTATAATGACGGCGCCG
>JAFEEZ010000191.1 GCA_018240825.1 Pseudomonadota bacterium
AGCGATTAGCACCGCGCTGGTCGAGGGCGTGCGCGAGCACGGCCTCGCGCTGCTGCCCTGGGGCGAAGCTGCGACCGCGCTTCGTCACCGCGCCGCGTTCGCCGCCCGCCATGGCTGGTCCGGCTCGCTCGACGACGCCACGCTGACCGAGCGCCTCGACGATTGGCTCCCCCCGCTCCTTGCCGGCAAACGGCGGCTCTCCGCCGTCACCGACGCCGACCTCGCCGACGCGCTGCGCAACCTCCTCGGATGGGACGCGATGCGCGCGCTCGACGGCATCGCCCCCGCGCGGCTCGACACGCCCGCAGGGTCGAGCGCCGCGATCGATTATGCCGCCGAAGCCGGGCCGACCGTCGAGCTCCGCCCGCAGGCGCTGTTCGGGCTCGCGACGCATCCGGCCGTCGCGAACGGCCAGGCGCCGCTCGTGCTCAGTCTGACCTCGCCCGCCGGGCGGCCGATCCAGACCACGCGCGACCTGCCGGGCTTCTGGGCGGGCAGCTGGGCGGCGGTGGCGAAGGAGATGCGCGGCCGCTATCCACGCCACCCCTGGCCCGACGATCCCGCCGCCGCCAGCCCGACGCTGCGCACGAAAAACGCTGATGCAAGGGCGGCGAAGAAGGAAAAATAGAACCGCCCGCAAATTTCCCGCTCGCCCTGAGCTTGTCGAAGGGCTGCATTTTCTTCAAATGAGAAGGACAGGGCTTCGACAGGCTCAGCCCGAACGGTTTTTTTGGATAAGGCGATCATGGCCAAAGCCCGCATCTTCCAACGCCCCAAGAACGCGATGCAATCGGGCCGCTCGCGCACCGATCGCTGGCTGCTCGAATTCGAGCCCGTGGAGGCTAAGCGCCCCGACCCGCTGACCGGCTGGGCTGGATCGGGCGACACGCGCGAGCAGGTGGGGCTGGGTTTCGGAACCGCGGAAGACGCGATCGCCTATGCGGAAAAGAACGGGCTGGCGTTCGAGGTCATCCCCGCGCCGGTGCGGACGCTCAAGTTGCAGGCCTACGCCGATAATTTCCGGTAATCCCGTGCTCCCGCGAAAGCAGGAGCCCAGCGCCGTCGGGGCGGAGCTACCCTAGGCTCCTGCTTTCGCAGGAGCGGCGCCGGGGTCGAGCAGGCCAAGTCCCAGCAACGCCAGCAATTTAACGTCGACCGCGACGCCCGACGCCCTGCGTTCCGCCACAAAATCGGCGACCCCGTCGAGTTTTACGCGGTGGACGGTGATGTCCTCGTCCGGCGTCCCGCCGCCATTGCCGACCTTGGTCAGTCCCTCGGCCCGCACCAGCGTGAAGCATTCGCTGACCATTCCCGGCGACGCATAGAAGCTGCCGAGCGCCGTCACGCGATCGGCGCGATAGCCCGTTTCCTCCTCCAGCTCGCGCAAAGCGGACGCTTCGGCGGTCTCGCCCGATTCCTCATCGCCGACCAGCCCCGCGGGCAGTTCGAGGCAGCGCCGCCCCAGCGGCACGCGATACTGCTCGACCAGGATGACGTGCGCCTGGTCCACAGCGAGCACCACCGCCGCCTGAGTGCCGCCGACGCGGCCGACATATTCCCAGCGCCCGCGTTTCTTCATTTCGAGGAAGCGCCCCGCCCACACGGTTTCCTCGGACGCGTCGGCGTCGGTCACGCTCACAGTTCGATCAACCGGTCGGGGAGTTCGTTGCGGTCGTCCTCGGTCTTGGGGAAATGCTCGGCGACGATTGCGCCGATCGCTGCGACCGCCGCCGCCATGCCGTGCGCCGAGCGGTCCGCGCGAACCTCATCGACCAGCGCGACCATCGCGTCGCCCCAGCGTTCGGGCTGCACCTGGGCGTGGATCGCGGCATCGGCGACGATCTCCGCCAGCCGCTCGTCGAGCGAGAGATAGAGCAGCACGCCGACCCGCGCCGCGGTGCGCTTTTCCGCCCCGACCTTGAAATAGCGGATCGCGCGCGCCCGCACGCGCCGCGCACGGACCGCGGGCGGGGTCAGGACGAGACGAAGCCGCCGCAAGCGAAACAACAGGAGCGTCAGCCCGAACAGTGCCGCCTCGATCGACAGCAGCGCGACGAACCGCAAGGATGCGCTCGGCGCGTCCCCCCAGCCGCCGTCGACAACGGAAACCATCGCGTCGATCCAGCCCGGCGCGACCGCCGCGAGCGCGACGACCAGCAACATCGCCATCGCCGCGCAGATCAGCGCCGTGTCGCGATACTCAGCGGACCGCTGCGTGATCACCGTCACGATCTCGCCGTCGGTGCCGGCCTCGGCCGCGGTCACTGCATCGCTGACCAGCACGCGATCCGCCTCGCTCAAGGGAAAGCGCGCCGTCACCATCCCCCCGACGCGCCGCCGCCGCCGAACGAACCGCCGCCGCCGCCCGAAAAGCCGCCGCCCCCCCAGCTTCCCCCGCCGCCCGAATCGCCCCACGACGATCCGCCCGAACCCCAAGAGGACCCGCCGCCCCATGACGACCCGCCGAAGCCGAATCCAGGGCCCCACAGGATCACCGGCCAGTTGCCCCTGCGATAGCGCCGCCCGCGCCGCCCGCCGCGCAAGCTCGACAGGATCACGAACCCGATGATCAGCGCCCAGATGATCAGCCCGACGGGGATGTCGCCGCCGCTCCCGTTCGACGCGCGTTTGTGCGCCCGGTCGAACTCGGCGACCGCGGCGTCGGTGCGCGCCTTGGCCTCGCCGGGCGAAGCGCGAAGCTGTTCGATCAGCGCATCGGCGCCCGCGGTCATCGCCTCCGGCACCTGCCCCGCTTTCAGCAGCGGCATCATCCTGTCGTTGATAATCACGCTCGCCAGCGCGTCGGTGACGACGGGTTCGAGCCCGTAACCGACCTCGATCCGCGGCCCGCGGTGCCCGGGCGGCTCGTTCGGGGCGATGAACAGGATGATGCCGTTATTGGCGTCCTTCAGCCCGACGCCCCACGCGCGGCCCAGCCGATAACCGTAATCCTCCAGCGGATAGCCTTGCAGGTCGGCGATCGTCGCGACGATCAGCTGGCGATGCGTGTCCCTTTGCAGCGCGTCGAGCTTTGCGGTCAGCGCCGCCTCGGTCGCCGGGTCGAGCACGTTCGCCGCATCTACGACGAACCCGGTGAATTTGGGGAACGTTTGCGCGGCCGCAGGCCCCGCCGCCGCGAACAGCAGCAGCGCCAGCGCGGCCAACGCCCAAACCCCGTTCGCCCTGAGCCTGTCGAAGGGCTGCACTTTTTCAAACCTCCGAAGAACGACGGGCCTTCGACAAGCTCAGGCCGAACGGGCGCGAAAGACCCTTAGCTATTGTTCCCGAAATTGACCGGCGGTGCGGTTTCCGCCCCCGGCGTCACCGCCTGAAACGGCACCATCGGCTTCGCGCCGTAGAAAATCTTCGCGCCGATCGCGTCGGGAAAGGTGCGGATCCTGGTATTATACGCCTGCACCGCATTGTTGTAATCGCTCCGCGCGATCGCGATGCGGTTCTCGGTCCCTTCGAGCTGGCTCATCAGCGTGGTGTAATTGCCCTGGCTCTTGAGCTCTGGATACGCCTCCTGCAGCCGCTGCAGCGACAGCGTGATCCCGGCCTGCGCGCGCTGATACGCCGCCATCTTGTCGGGATCGGTCAGGTCGCCCGCCGACACTTGCACCTTGGTCGCCGCGGCGCGCGCATTCGTCACCTCGACGAGGATCGACTTCTCCTGAGCGCCCGCGGCCTTCACCGTCGCGACAAGGTTGGGGATCAGGTCGGCGCGGCGCTGATACTGGTTCTGCACGTCGGCCCAGCGCGCCTTCGCGGCCTCTTCCGCGGTCGGCACCGAATTGATCCCGCACGCCGACAAGACGGCGGCGGCGGCGACAACGAATACGGCACGAAACTTCATGGGGATAAATCCTCCTGATCCCTTGCGTCGCGCGAATGTAGGGGGTCGCCGATCCGGCGAAAAGGGAAATGCGACACGCCCGCTTGCCGACGTGGCGTTCACAGGCCTAACCTGCGTTGGTCTGTCACAGCGAAAGGTCGGACATGTTCAAGGAATTCAAGGCGTTCATCATGCGCGGCAACGTGATGGACCTCGCCATCGCGGTGATCATCGGCGCGGCGTTCGGCAAGATCGTCACCAGCCTGACCGACGACATCATCATGCCGTTGATCGGCAAGGCGTTCGGCGGGCTCGATTTCTCGAGCTATTTCGTGATCCTCAACCCCGACAAAGTGCCGCCCGCGCTGGCCGGATCGACCGATTACGCCGCGCTCAAGAAAGCCGGCGTGCCGCTGCTCGGCTACGGCGAGTTCGTGACGCAAGCGGTCAATTTCGTCATCATCGCCTTCATCATCTTCCTGATGATCCGCGCGGTGAACCGGATGACGGGGCATGTCGAAGCGGCCGCGGAAGATCCCGCCGACGTCGTGCTGCTGCGCGAGATCAGGGACGAGTTGCGGGCTCGCCGGGCGAATTAGCGACGCTGGTTCGTGTCGTGGGGCAAGCCGCGGCCGGTCGCGCTCGCCAAGGCCGACGGCGCGGCTTTGCCGCGCCGCTTCACGTTACGCCGCCGCCAGATCCTCGGCGTTCGCGTCGGCCAGGCTGGTGCCGTCGAGGATACGCGCGGTCTCGTCGCGGACGCGCGCCATGGCGTTGCGGATCGCGCACGTCGCCTCGTCCTTGCAATCGGCGCAGCGGCGGTACGCGGTGCGGCTCACGCACGGCACCAGCGCGAGCGGCCCCTCGATCACGCGGATGATCTCGCCCAGCGAAATCAAGTGAGTCGGGCGCGACAGGCAATAGCCGCCGGTCTTGCCGCGATGACTATGGATGAACCCCGCCTCGCGCAGGTCGGCGAGGATCAGCTCGAGGAACTTGCGCGGGACGTTAGCGTGGTCGGCGATGCGGTTCATCGGGATCGGCGGACCGCCGGCGGGCGCTTCTGCCAGGTAAAGCATCGCGCGAAGCGCGTAACGGGAACGCTGCGTCAACATGACGACACGTCATCGCGCGATATTGTGGCGCAGGGAAGGCGGAGCGGTATTTTCGCCAGCATGGCGTGGCCGAATCGTCACAGCTTCCTGCGCGATTGGGCTTCCGCCCGATCGCTGCGACGGCGCGCGAGCGCCAAAGAAAGACGCCCACTTTTCTTTAATCGCCGAGCGACTATATTGGCGGGGCAAGGGTTTCGGCCCGGCTATGGCGATAAACGACGGCGTATAATAGACGCAGCGGACCCGGGGGCAGTACCCGGCGGCTCCACCATCGGAGCTGAGCCGCTCGGCGGCGCGCTTCATGCGTGTGGGCCTGGGCTCAGTTTCGTTCGAGGGGCCGAACCAGGATCGACGTGTGTTGAAAGGCGCTGTCTTTTGCTCGGAATGGGACCACCGTGACGGCCCATACACAAGTGCCAACGATAACGAAGCACTCGCTATGGCGGCGTAATCCGGCGGCCTGACGGCTAAAGGATTACACCAAAATGCGCGGTCGGACCCACCGGGCAACAGAAGGGATTCCAGCGGTTCGGGGAGCACCGGGCAACAGAAGCTCCCCACTTCGCGCAGCGGAGTAGCCCCGCTAATCCGCGCCTCGGCGCGAAGTGCGGCCGCCTCGCGTAGCGAGGACCGACGGCGTGGCTTTGCCACGCCGCTCCCACTTTCCCTCCAAATCGAAATTGCGGTATGCTCGCGCCCGACCAACAATCGGGAGAGTGATCATGGCTACGCTGGCGACGGTCGACACCACCAACGAAATGGCCCCGGGCGAATGGGAAGCGCGGGTCGATCTCGCCGCGGCCTACCGCCTCGTCGCGCTCTACGGCTGGGACGATTTGATCTTCACCCACCTCTCGGCGCGCGTGCCGGGTCCCGAGCACCACTTCCTGATCAACCCCTACGACATGATGTTCGAGGAGATCACCGCGTCGTCGCTCGTCAAGATCGACGTCGAGGGCAATCCGGTCGGCAAGTCCGAGCATCCGGTCAACCCGGCGGGATTCACGATTCACTCGGCGATCCACATGGCGCGCGAGGACGCCGCGGCGGTGATGCACCTCCATACCCCGCACGGCCAGGCGGTGTCGGCGATGGAGTTCGGCCTCCTCCCGCACACCCAAACCGCGATGATCGCCAGGCACAATGTCGCGTATCACGACTATGAGGGCATCGCGACCGACCTCGACGAGCGCGCGCGGCTGGTCGAGGATCTGGGCGACAAGCACGCCATGATCCTGCGCAATCACGGCACGCTCGCGGTCGGGAAGACTGTCGGCGATTGTTTCCTTCGCCTCTATTTCCTCGAACGCGCGTGCCAGGCGCAGGTCATGATGCTGTCGGCCGGCTACGACCGTCTCTACAACCCGCCGCAGGGGGCCGAGGCGAAGGTCGAGACCCAGACACCGCCCGCCGGCATGGCGATGGCCGCCGAGCGGCTGGCCTGGCCGGCGCTGCTCAGGAAACTCGACCGGATCGATCCGGGCTTCCGGAACTGAAGCTTGACCGGCTGGCGGGCGATCGCGACCCGCTGGCGCAACCGGCGCGAACAACGTTCGCGTCGACGCCGTGGACCTGCTTCGGCGATGCGCGCCCTGCATTGTCGTACGCCATTTACCTCACGGTAACGGATGCTGCTTCAGCATGGCGTCATGCTCCGCCTCGCCTGCACGCTGGAGAAATCGCCGCGCGTCGAACAGCGCAAGTTCGCACGCGTCGAG
>JAFEEZ010000192.1 GCA_018240825.1 Pseudomonadota bacterium
CAGATCTTCGACACGGTGCCGGGCGAGATATTCGCGGTGCGCAACATCGCCAACCTGGTTCCGCCGTTCGAGACCGGCGGGGGGCGGCATGGCGTGTCGGCGGCGCTCGAATTCGCGGTCAACCAGCTCGAAGTGCCAGAGATCGTCGTGATGGGTCACGGCTCGTGCGGCGGCGTCGCCGCGTCGCTTTCCAAAAGCTTCGAGGGCGCAGCCAATGGTGAAGGCGGGTTCATCGGCCATTGGGTCGACATGCTCGACGAGGCGCGGGACCGGATCGTCGCCGCACACGGCGCCGGCCCCGAGGGGGTGCGCGCATTGGAACTCGAAACGGTGCGAGTATCACTCCGCAACCTGTTGACTTTCCCACAGATCGAAAAGCGCGTGACCGAAGGCAAGCTCACGCTGAAGGGCGCTTACTTTGCGATCGCCGAAGGCGTGCTTTACGTGATGGACGAATCGGGCGCATTCACGCCGGCCTAGAGCCCTTCTCCCCCCACCCACTGCGCGTTCGACAGGCGACGCGCGAGGTTCCAGGTCTGCTGGCGGATGTCGGGAACCGCGACGATTTCCCAGAACGCGCCGCGAGTCATCGGGCCGAGAGCGTAAAGCCACTCGTTCGACTCGCCATCCGCGGCGATGGTCCGCGCGCAGCCATCGACATCCAGCCCCAGCCGCGCCGGATCGGATCGCACCACGCCACGCTTCCGCAACGTTGCGAGCAGGGGCTCGGTCGTGCGAGTCAGGTCGCCCTGCGGACCCGTGCAGTTGATGATGCGCTGGGCGACGAGCGTTTCGGGCGAGTCGCCGCCGCGCCGCCGCCACGTCACCGCAATACCCTCGGCGGTTTCCACTGCGGCGAGAGTCTTGCCGGCGACGATCTCCAGTTGCCCGCGCTCCTGCATCGCCGCGAGCCGATCCGCGACCTGCGGCGCGAGGCGATGGCGGTGAACATCCCACCAGGGCCGCAAATGACGCAGAAAACGCCCGCGTTCGGCATCGGCGCCGTTGGCCCACATCGCCTGCGTATAGGGACGGAGTTCATCGACCGCATTGCGCCAGCCGATTGCATGTCCGCGCTGGCGCACCATCGCGACGAGCGCGGACGGCGGCGCAACCGGGCGCTCGGCTAGCTTGGCATGCATCGGCCCGGGCGCGTCGTGACGACGCGGCAGCAGCCCGCGCCGCGACAGCGCGACGATTCGTCCCTTGAACCCGCTCGATTCGAGCAGCAGCGCGATATCCACCATGGTCAGTCCGGTGCCGATCAGCAGGACGGTGTCCTCGTCGCTAAGGGCCACAGGCACGCTGCGATCCCAGGGATCGCTTTTGTAGCGGTCCGCCGTCAGCGATTCGCCGAAACCGGGCGGATCGTGCGGCGGCAAGTTGCCGACCGCGAGCACGGCGACATCGGCGGCGATCGTGCGGCCGTCGGTCAACACGACTTCGGCCCCCTCCCCCGTCTGGCGGACATCACGCACATCGGCCCGGAGCAATGTCAGCCGATCGCCCGACGCGGCGAGCGCGTGATCGAGTTGACCACGCAGGTATGCGCCATAGGTCACGCGCTGAACGAACGTCGCGCCGGCATCCCCCCGACCATTCGCCGCCAGCCACCGCACGAAGTGGTCGGGATCGTCGGGCAGCGCGCTCATGTTCGACGCGCGAACGTTGAGAAGATGATCGGGATACGCCGCGCCATAGGCAAGTCCTTTGCCCGGCTCCGTCGCGCGCTCGATCAGCGTCGCGCGGGGCCCGTCGTGGCGCAGCAGGTTGATCGCCTGGAGCGTGCCCGAAAAGCCCGCGCCGATGATCGCGACATGGCGGATCATGCGTCTAGATCTCGTATTCGAGCTGCCAGTCGGATTGGGTGAACGCTGGTGGGCGCTCGGCGAAGTTGGGCTGGCGCGATTTCATCCGGCCATAAAGCGTCTTCACCGTATTGCTCGCGGTCCTGGTGCACACCGCGGGGCATACACCGTGCGCCAGGGCGGCCATTCCGCCGCCGATCATTCGAAAGCCGAACCCGAACGCGGTTGCCGCGTGCTCGACGTAAGTCTCTCCCACGCTGCGCGGGTGACTGAGGAAAAGGCGATCGATCATATCCCGACGCTTACAACTCGACTGCGCCCCACGCCACCACCCGAAAAAAGCATCGCCTCGCCGGCGTTCAGCGAAACTGACCGGTTGTTAACCATGATCGGCTAGCTGTCCGGCATGCGGCCGATCCCCTTTGACAGTCAGTTCGCCCAGCATCTCGACGCGATGGGCCTTTCGCTCGGGGCGCAAGGCTTGCGCCATGTTCATCCGGACACCGCGTTCGAGGCCCCAGTCACCCTGATCGGCGCCGACGTATGGCGCGACAAGGTTTCGATCGGGGCGTTCAGTTATATTTGCGCGGATTCGGTCGCCGCGAGTGCGCGAATCGGGCGATATTGCTCTATCTCCGAAAATGTCCGGATCGGCATGACAGGGCACCCGGTCAATTGGCTGACGACATCGCCGGTGTCGTATGTTTCCGATTTCATGAATTTCGAGCGACATTTCGGCGACTCGATTCCCGGTTGGCGGCGCGGGCTGGCGCGGCGCGAGTTCGAGATTCGACCTGAGACGATCATCGGAAACGACGTCTGGATCGGTTGTGACGTCTATATCAGGGACGGCGTCACCATTGGCGACGGAGCGATAATCGGCGCGCACAGCGTGGTCACGAAGGACGTTCCGCCGTTCGCGATCGTCGTCGGTAATCCGGGAAGGATCCTGCGATACCGCTTCGACGAAGCGTTGATCGAGCGGCTGAGCGCACTTGCCTGGTGGGATTACGCGATTCTCGATTTTGATGGCTGGGACGTTCGCGATGTCGCCGGCGCGGTGGGGGCGCTCGAGGAAGCGACCGCTGCGGCCGCGGTGGAGCGCTACTCCCCCGCGCCCGTCAACCTTTGCGACGAATTCGACCGCTTCCTTCAGGTCCGCCAGTTGTTCGCAAGCGCAGACGCCGCCTGATCATCCCGCAGCGGGATCGACTGCTTCGGCGACCGGCGCGGATGCTTTCGCTGCACCCGGCTGATCGACGAGGCGGATGTTGAGTTCGCGCAGCTGCTTGTTGGTCGCGAAATTGGGCGCGCCCATCATCAGGTCTTCGGCCTTCTGGGTCATCGGGAAGACGATGACTTCGCGGATATTGGGCTCATCAGCGAGCAGCATGACGATGCGGTCGACACCTGGGGCCGATCCGCCGTGCGGCGGCGCGCCGAACTTGAACGCGTTGATCATGCCCGCGAAGTTCGTATCGACGTCTGCCTGGGTGTAGCCCGCGATCTCGAACGCCTTGTACATGATCTCGGGCTTATGGTTCCGGATCGCGCCCGACGACAGCTCCACGCCATTGCAGACGATGTCGTACTGATACGCGAGGATGTCGAGTGGGTCCTTGGTCTCCAGCGCCTCTAGTTCGCCCTGCGGCATGCTGAACGGGTTGTGGCTGAAATCGACCTTCTTCGCGTCCTCGTCATATTCGAACATCGGAAAATCGACGATCCAGCAGAATTCGAAGCGCTTCTCGTCGATCAGGTCGAGCTGCTCGGCGACGCGGGTGCGCGCGAGCCCGGCGAGCTTGGCAGCCTGGCCTACCTTGCCGGCGGCGAAGAAAATGCCGTCATTCGGGCTCAGGCCCATCGCGTCGGCGATCGCCTTCATGCCTTCCTGACCATGGTTGTTGGCGATCGGGCCGCCGAATACGCCGTCCTTCTGCGTCGCATAGCCGAGGCCCGGGAAGCCTTCGGATTGGGCCCAGCTGTTCATGTCGTCGAAGAACTTGCGCGATTTATCGGCGGTGTCGG
This sequence comes from Pseudomonadota bacterium, assembly GCA_018240825.1. Classification (GTDB taxonomy): domain Bacteria; phylum Pseudomonadota; class Alphaproteobacteria; order Sphingomonadales; family Sphingomonadaceae; genus Sphingomonas. The sequence continues at coordinate 3,837 of JAFEEZ010000192.1, forward strand.
GCGCGGGAAGCGCGCGCACCACGTCGCCCGCCTCGACCATCGAAGCAAACCGGCCGAAGCCCGAGTCCTTGAAATGCTCCGACACGTCGGTGATCAGGATCGGGTTGCGCAGGTCGGGCTTGTCGGAGCCGTACTTGAGCATCGATTCCCGGTACGGGATGCGCTTGAACGGCAGCGGGCTGACGGTGCGCCCCTTGCCCTGCCAGTTCGCGAATTCCTCGAACACGCCGTGCAGCACCGGTTCGATCGCGGCGAACACGTCGTCCTGCGTGACGTAGCTCATCTCGAAATCGAGCTGGTAGAATTCGCCGGGCGAGCGGTCCGCACGCGCGTCCTCGTCGCGGAAGCACGGCGCGATCTGGAAATAACGGTCGAAGCCAGCGACCATCAGCAGCTGCTTGAACATCTGGGGCGCCTGGGGGAGCGCGTAGAACTTGCCCGGATGGACGCGGCTGGGAACCAGATAGTCGCGCGCCCCCTCGGGCGACGATGCGGTCAGGATCGGCGTCTGGAATTCGGTGAAGCCCTGATCGACCATGCGGCGGCGCAGGCTCGAAATGACGTTCGAGCGCAGCACGATGTTGGCGTGGAGCTTTTCGCGCCGCAGATCGAGGAAGCGATAGCGCAGGCGGATATCCTCGGGATAATCGGCCTCGCCCGCCACGGGCAGCGGCAGTTCCTGCGCGGCGGACTGAACCGTGACGCCCTTTGCGAACACTTCGATTTCGCCGGTCGCGAGGTTCGCGTTCGCCGTACCCGCGGCGCGCGGCTTCACGACGCCGTCGATCGTGACGACCGATTCCGCGCGCAACCCTTCGAGGATCGGCAGCGCCGGACTGTCGCCGTCCGCCACCACCTGCGTAATCCCGTAATGGTCGCGCAGGTCGACGAACAGCACGCCGCCATGGTCGCGCTTCCTGTGCACCCAGCCGGACAGGCGGACGTCCCGCCCGACCTCGGCGGCGGTCAAGGCGGCGCAAGTGTGGGTGCGATAGGCGTGCATCAATCTAACTCTCAAACGTCACCCCAGCGAAAGCTGGGGTCTCAAGCGGCATGGGTGACGCCCGCTGCCGAAAGATGCCAGCTTTCGTTGGCATGACGGTTTTGGGAATGGCCGCGCATTCCCCTCACTAGCCCCTTTGTCAACCCGCGAGCGGTCGCTATGAGCCCCGGATGCATATCCATGGCCTGATCGAGGACAACGCCGCCCTCGCCAATCTCTGCACGCGGCTCGCCCAATCTCCGTTCGTGTGCGTCGACACCGAATTCATGCGCGAAAGCACGTTCTGGCCGGAATTGTGCCTGATCCAGATCGCGGACTCGAACGAGGCGGCGGCGATCGACCCGATGACGCCGGGGATCGACTTGCAACCGTTGCTCGACCTGCTGGTGAGCAATGAGGAGGTGCTCAAGGTCTTTCACGCCGGCGGGCAGGATATCGAGATCATCTACAATCTGACGGCGAAGACGCCGCATCCGTTGTTCGATACGCAGATCGCGGCGATGGCGTTGGGGCAAGGCGAGCAGATCGGTTATTCGAACCTGGTGGACAGCTGGCTGGGCATCCAGGTCGACAAGGGCGCCCGGTTCACCGACTGGGCGCGGCGCCCGCTCGAAACGCGGCAAGTCGACTACGCCATCGGCGACGTGACGCACCTGGCGCGCATCTTTCCGAAGATGCTCGATCGGTTGAAAACGACCGGCCGCGGCGCGTGGCTCGACCAGGAGATGGAGCGGATCGCCGATCCGGCGAACTATGCCAACGACCCCGATCTGGCGTGGAAGCGCGTGCGGATCGCCGGCCGCAAACCCGACGTGCTTGGGCGACTCAAGGCGCTGGCGCGGTGGCGCGAACTGGAAGCGCGGGGCAAGAATCTGCCGCGGGGTCGGATCGTCAAGGACGAGACGCTGGCTGACCTCGCCAGCCATCCTCCCAGGAAGCAGGCCGATCTCGCACGCGTACGCGGCCTGTCGGCGACCTGGGCGGGGAACGATATCGGCGGGCGGCTGATGGCCGCCCTCGCAGACGCCAAACCGCTGACGGTCGCGGAAATGCCGCCGCGCGACGATCGCAAACCCGGGCTCGGCAAGGACGGCGCGCTGGTCGCCGACCTGCTCAAGCTGCTGCTCAAGATCCGCTCACGCGACATAGACGTCGCCTCGCGGCTATTGGCGCGGTCGGAGGAGCTGGAGGCGCTGGCCGCCGGGCAGCGCGACGGTCTGTCGATCCTCGAAGGGTGGCGCTACGACCAGTTCGGGCACGAAGCGCTTGACCTGGTGGAGGGCAGACTCGCATTCGCGGTAGTCAACGGCAAGCTGCGAATGACACGTACGGAGGAGACAGCGGCGTGAAGGCTGTTGCGTTGGTTGCGCTTACACTTGCCGCGTGCGCGCCGCAGCCGCCGGTATCCGGCCCATCGCGCGGGAAATGTTCGACGGCGGGGCTGGAGAACCTCATCAACAAGGTCGCGACGGTCGCGCTCGCTGACGAGGCGCTTAAACGCTCCGGCGCCACCACCTCGCGCGCTATCGGTCCTGGCCAGGCGGTGACGATGGATTATCGCGTGGACCGCCTGAACATCTATCTCGACGCCAAGGGCAAGGTCGAACGCTTCACGTGCGGCTGATCCGCTCGGCGGTCTAGGTCGCCAGCACAGGCTCCCGCTCGCACATCGCCGCCAATGTGGCATGGCGCTTCTGCACCGCCTCGCCGTAAAGCACGACATCGTCGCCCACGAGGCGTAGCGTCAGCGCCGCACCGTTCTCGCCCAGCTTCGATCGCTCGAGCGGCCCGGCGACTCCGCCGGACAGCCGCTGGCCAAGGCGCATCGCCAGGCCCCATTGCACTGCGCGCTTGAGATCGACGGCGGGTGCGAGTTGGCCGAGCGGCGGTGGCGCGTGGAAGCCGCCGCCGAGCGACGTCCACAGCGCCTGCGCGATAATCGCTCGTCCCCGCGCATCGACCGCAACCCAATTGCCGTGAAGCGCAATCTCCATACCCCGCTCGGCGCGAAACTCCGGATTGGCGTGCCAGCCAACATCCGCCAGCAAACACGCGGCGTGCCGCAAGCGCTGCATCGCCGGCGCATCCTCGAACAGGGGCGAGATCCAGCGATCGAGCAGATCGCCATGCTCCGGAAACCGTCCCAGACGCTGTCCGTCGGCGCGGGCCGCGACGATCAGCGGGTCTTGCACGCGGGTCTCGGCGTCGAGCGCCTCGTACAACAACCCTTCGCGCAAACCGAAACTCGAAGCGATAGTACGATCGCTCTCCAGGTGTCGCAGTAGAGCGGCGAGCAAGGTTGCGGCATCGTTCAACATCGGCGCGCGACCCGATCCGATCCCCGGGATATCCTTCAGCGTCGCTTTATCGACATGGCTGGCCGTGCGAACGAGCCGCGTAACCGCGTCCGGCGTCATTGCATAATGCTGGATGATTGGCAGCGGATAGTCGTTCAGGTACATATCGAGCCGCGCCAGACTGCGCCACGACCCGCCGACAAGATACAGCGGCAGCCCTCTGCCCTTGCCGAGCCAGTCCACCTGGCCAAGCAGTTTCCTGACGCGGCGGTCGATCGCGCCCTTGCCCTTCGCGCGCAGCGCCGCGACCCGCAGCACTCCGAGCGGGAACGACACGCGGTCGCGGATTTCGCCATTCTTGACCCGGACCAGTTCAAGGCTGCCCCCGCCCAGGTCGCCGACGATGCCGTCTGCGTCGGGAATCGCCGAAAGCACGCCCATTCCGGCCGCGATGGCTTCCTGTTCGCCCGACAGCAGTTCGACCGGCAGCCCGACTCGCGCCGCGGCGTCAAGCAGGTCGCCTCCGTTCGCGGCGTCCCGCACTGCGGCGGTGGCGACGGTGCGCAGGCTCGCCACCTCCATTTCGCGGGCTAGCGCCGCGAAGCGTTGTAGCGTTTCGACCGCCAGTGCGACGGCGTTGGGAGCTAGCCGGTTGTCATCGGCCAGGCCCCTGCCCAGGCCAGCCATCACCTTCTCATTGAACAACGTCGCCGGAAGGCGCGCCGGCCCCTGGTAGACCACCAGGCGGATGGAGTTCGACCCGATGTCGATGATGCCGGTGCGCGGCGTCGCATTTGCAGCGGCGTCGCCACGGGCCCTGTCGAATAGGAAAGTGGCCATCCGGAGCGCTAACGCCGTCGAGCGAGCGATAATTTTGGCACCGCCGCGCCCTCTAGCGCCGCGCCGCGCCCGCTGAGCGACGGGTTGGTCATGAAATAGCGATGCAGGTTGAACGGCCTCGCCCCCGGTTCAAGCCGGTCATAGCTGCCGTCCGGGTTGAGCACCCAGGACTGCTCGGTGTCGATCAGATTGGCGACCATGACCTGATCGAGAATCTGGTCGTGGACCGTGGGGTTGAGAATCGGCAGCATATATTCGACGCGCCGGTCGAAATTGCGCGGCATCCAGTCGGCTGACGAGATGAACACATTTGCGCCGTCATTGGGCAACGCCTTGCCGTTGCCGAAGCACCAGATGCGGCTGTGTTCGAGGAAGCGGCCGATTACCGACTTGACGCGGATATTCTCCGACATGCCGGGCACGCCGGGGCGCAGACAACAGATTCCGCGCACCACCAGGTCGATTTCGACCCCTGCGTCCGACGCCTCATAGAGCTTCTCGATGATCGCGGGGTC
>JAFEEZ010000193.1 GCA_018240825.1 Pseudomonadota bacterium
GCCAGCGACAGTCATCGCCATCGCAATGCGATGATCGAGCAGCGAAGCGGTCGTCGCGCCGCCCGGGATCGGATCGCCGCCGGCGCCGGTAATCGCGAGCCCGTCCTCGAATTCCTCGATCGGAACGCCGCATGCGCCGAGCGCCGCGGCCATGGCGGCGATGCGATCCGATTCCTTGACGCGCAATTCATGCGCGCCGCGCGCCAAGGTGCGCCCCTCGGCAAACGCGGCGGCGACGAACAGCACCGGATATTCATCGATCATGCTCGGCGCGAGATCGGGCGGCGCCTCAATCGCCTTTAGAGGCGCGTGGCGGACGATCAGGTCGGCGACGGGCTCGCCGCCGACGGTGCGCGGATCGACCTCGGTGATGTCGGCGCCCATCATCCGCAGGGCGGTGAACAGGCCCGCACGCGTGGGATTGAGCCCGACATTGGTGATCGTCACTTCGCTGCCCGGCACGACCGACGCCGCGACCGCCCAGAACGCCGCCGAACTGGGATCGCCGGGGACGATGATATTCTGCGGCTTCAACTCGGCCTCGCCGGTGATCGAGATAACCCGGCCGCGATTGGTCGGCTCGACCGTCAGTGTCGCGCCGAACCCAGCGAGCATCCGTTCGCTATGATCGCGGGTTGCGACCGGTTCGATCACGCGCGTTACGCCAAGCGTATTGAGACCCGCGAGCAATATGGCGGACTTCACCTGCGCCGAGGCGACGGGGAGGGCGTATTCGATCGGAACGGCGGGGTTCAGGCCCCGCACCATCATCGGCAAGCGCCCGCCGGGACTTGCGGTGATATCGGCGCCCATCAGCGACAGCGGCTCGATCACGCGGCCCATCGGCCGCTTCGACAGCGACGCATCGCCGGTAAAGGTCGCGGTGACCGGATGGCTGGCGACCAGCCCGGCGAGCAGCCGCGTCGACGTTCCCGAATTGCCCATGTCGAGCGCGCCTTGCGGCTGGAGCAGCCCGCCAACCCCGACGCCCCAGACGCGCCAGACGCCATCGTCGGACCGCTCGATCGCGACGCCCATCGCGCGCATCGCCGCCGCGGTCGCCAGGACGTCTTCGCCCTCGAGCAATCCCTCGATTCGGCTCTCGCCCACCGCCAGCCCGGACAGCATCAGCGAACGATGGCTGATCGACTTGTCGCCCGGCACGGTCACGCGGCCCGTCAGCGCGCCGCTGGCGGAAATCTCGATCGGTTGGGGAGCGGAATGCGGCATCGCGCGGGCTTTGACAGTGCCCTTGCGCTATGGCAAGGCGCGCGCCACTTTACGGACCAACGATCCGAAATCGCATAAATCGAAAGGTATCTAGCGGCATGGTCAAGCCGGAATGGGGCACGAAGCGCACGTGCCCGAAATGCGCGACGCGTTTCTACGATCTGGGCAAGGAAGACCCGGTGGTGTGCATCAACTGCAACACCGCCTTCGTGCCGGAGCCGATCCTGAAATCGAAGCAGCCGCTGCCGTTCGAGGTCGTCAAGGCCGACAAGCCCGAGAAGGATGATGCGGATCTCGAAGGCGAAGACATCGACATCGCCGAGGACGAAGAGCCGTCCGCGGACGACGAGGTCGATCTTGGCGGCGACGACGATCTGGGGGTCGAAACCGGCGGCGACGACGACGATCATTGATTTTTATTGGGCGGGTGGGCGACACCCGCTTGTCAAACGGGCGCTGCTTCGTCTAGGGGCGCGCCTTCCCGGAAGTGTGGGGCCGTAGCTCAGCTGGGAGAGCGCTGCAATGGCATTGCAGAGGTCAGGGGTTCGATCCCCCTCGGCTCCACCATCTCGCGATTTGAGCTGCGATAGCGCCGCTATCGCGGCCACAAATCGCGAACGGCCGGCGGCGCGATAAGCGTCGTCCGACGACGCGGCTTTGCCGCGGCGCGCCTCGCTGAACTTCAAGCAACCTGCGCCGCCCCGTCGTCCCGAAACCGGACGCTGGTTAACCATTCTTAACGATAGCCAGAATCGTAAACGCGGCGTTTACTGTCCGCCATGTCACGCAACTTCGCACTTCGCCCCCGCGGGGCCGGCCATCCTTTCCGTCAACGCATCGCGGTGCGCGCGGAGATGGCGCGCAACGACGACAACGACCTGAAGCTCTTCGTGCTGAGCTTCACGGCGTTCTTCATCTGTATCTACACGCTGATTTTCTAATCGCACGCCTTGTGCAGCTTCCAGGCTAGCCAGGCGGAGATCGGGCACATTGCAGCGACGAGGTAGAGCATGTGGGTCGAGCCGACGCCCCAGCCGGTCAGCAGCGACACGATGACCGACCCGATCGCCATCGCACCCGAATTGACGACATTGTTCGCCGCAACCGTCCGCGCGGTCTCATCCTTGTGCACCGTTGTCGTCAGGAATGCGTAAAGCGGCACGACGAACATCCCACCGAACACCGCGATCCCGATCAGCGCCGCGATGACGAACCACGCCATCGGCAGCGCGATGAATTCGAGCGATGTGTAAAGGTGCCCGGGCGCGGCGGGCGTCCACGCCTCGCACAGCCATGAGAACAGGCATACGAATCCGCCCATGATCAACACCGTGGCGGGGCCATACCTGGCCGACGTATGCCCTTTGAGCAGCGAATTGATCGCGACCGATCCAATCGCGATGCCGACCGAGAACAAAGCGGTCAGCAACGTCGCGACATGCTTGTCGGCGGTCAGCACGTTCTTCGCCAGCGGCGTGAAGATCACGATCAGCACGATCCCCATCGTCCAGAAAAAACTGATCGCGCAGATCGCGAGGAACAGCCGCGGGATGTGCATCGTTCCTGAAATCAGCCGCCA
>JAFEEZ010000194.1 GCA_018240825.1 Pseudomonadota bacterium
CCGAAACCCCGGCCGCATCGGAATCGTCACACGCAGGTCGGCGCGCGCATGAATCTCCGGCGGCGCCCCCGCGCTTTCGCTGCCGAACAGCAGAGTGTCGCTGACCCGGAACCGCGCCGCGTCCATCCGGGTCGCGCCGTGTGTCGTCAATAGGACAATCCGTCCGGGCGCTGAGGCTTCGAACGCGTCCCAATCGGCATGGCGCGCTATGTCGGCCTGCGCCGAATAATCCATTCCTGCGCGCGCCATTGCGCGGCCGCCAAACGCGAACCCCATCGGCTCGATCAGGTCGACGCCGACCCCCATGCACGCCGCCAGGCGCAGGATCGTGCCGACGTTTCCGGCAATGTCCGGCTGGTGGAGCGCTATCCGCATCAAAAACCCGTTGGCAAAGGTGCATCCCCGTGTCTATCAGGCGCGCAACCTCCGTGGGGACGGGGGCGTATCAGGCGGGCGCGGCATCCCCAGGCCGTTCTCCAGCGTTCGCCGCCAGATTTTGACGTGCAAGGGCTTTGCTGAATGGCGACCGACACTGCTTTAACCCCGGGTGAGTCGCCCGACATGGTCAGCGATCCGCGCCGCCGCGACTTTCTCAACATTGCCGCTGTGGCCTTTCCGGCGGTGGGAGGCGGCGTCGCGGTGCTGTACCCGCTGATCAACCAGATGAGCCCGTCGGCCGACGTGCTCGCGCAATCGACCACCGAGGTCGACCTGTCGAAAATTCAGCCCGGCCAAGGCGTCATCACCACGTTCCGCAAGCAGCCTTTGTTCGTCCGCAACCTGACGCCCAAGGAAATCGCAGAGGCCGATGCGGTGCCGGTGTCGTCGTTGCGCGATCCCGAAACGCTTGAGCAGCGGACCAAGGAGGGGCACAAGAACTGGCTGATCACGCTGGGCGTGTGCACGCATCTCGGTTGCATTCCGCTGGGCATCAACGAAGGCGACAATCGCGGCAAGTTCGGCGGATATTTCTGCCCCTGCCACGGCTCGCAATACGACACTGCGGCGCGCATCCGCCAGGGGCCGGCACCCAAGAACCTCGCCGTTCCGCCATACAAGTTCACGTCGCCGACCACCGTGCTGGTCGGCTGAGGGGGTATAGAGAATCATGAGCTTCCCCTGGGCCAAGCAATATCAACCTAAAGCGCCCTTGATGCGCTGGATGGACGAGAAGTTGCCGCTGCCGCGGCTCGTCTACAACGCGGTGGGCGCCGGCTATCCGGTGCCGCGCAACCTCAATTACTGGTGGAATTTCGGCGTCCTCGCAGGTGCGGCGCTGGCGGTGCAGATCGTCACCGGCATCGTGCTCGCGATGCATTTCCATTCGTCGGCGGCGGGCGCATTCGATTCGGTCAACGGCACGATCATGCGCGACGTCAACGCCGGCTGGTTCCTGCGTTATGCGCATGCGAACGGCGCGTCGATGTTCTTCATCGTCGTCTACACGCACATCTTCCGCGGGCTGTATTACGGATCGTACAAGGCGCCGCGCGAGATGGTGTGGCTGCTGGGCGTGGTCATCTTCCTGTTGATGATGGCGACGGCGTTCATGGGGTACGTGCTGCCATGGGGCCAGATGAGCTTCTGGGGCGCGCAGGTGATCACCGGGTTCTTCTCGGCGATTCCGGTGGTCGGGGAGACGATCCGCGTGTGGCTGCTCGGCGGCTACGCGCCCGACGACGCCGCGCTCAACCGCTTCTTCTCGCTCCACTACCTGCTGCCGTTCGTGATCGCGGGCGTCATCATCCTGCACATCTGGGCGCTGCACATTCCGGGGTCGAACAACCCGACCGGGGTGGACGTGAAGGGCGAGCAGGACACCGTGCCGTTCCATCCTTATTATACGGCGAAGGACGGGTTCGGGCTGCTCGTGTTCCTGGCGCTGTTTTCGTTACTGATCTTCTACTTCCCCGATTATCTGGGGCATCCCGACAACTACATCCCGGCGAATCCGCTGGCGACGCCGGCGCATATCGTGCCCGAATGGTATTTCTGGCCGTTCTATGCGATCCTGCGTTCGTTCACTTCGGACTTCATCCTGCCCGCCAAGCTGTGGGGCGTGCTCGCGATGTTCGGGTCGATCCTGCTCTTGTTCTTCCTGCCGTGGCTCGACAGTTCGCCGGTGCGGTCGAACAATTACCGGCCGAAAGCGCGCGTCGCGTTCTGGGTGCTGGTCGTCGACGTGTTGATCCTGGGTTATTGCGGCGGATCGCCCGCCGACCCGGCCTATGTCATCGTCGCGCAGGTCTGCACGGCGTACTACTTCCTGCACTTCTTGGTGATCCTGCCGATGATCGCGCGCAGCGAGCGGCCGACGCCGCTGCCCAATTCGATCACCGAGGCGGTGCTGGCGGGGCATGGCGGCACCAGCCCGTCCGAAACCGCGCTGGCGCACTGAGCGAGCTCAAGGGGAATAAAAAGAAATGGTTCGCGGCATTGCATTCGTGATCGGGGTGGGTTTCACGCTCGTCCTCGCCATCGCGTTCTACGGGTCGATCGCTGGGCTGTTCGCCGACACCTCGCCCAAGATCTGGACCGGCGCGCCGGAGAGCGCGGAGACCGATTTCCACCTCCATCCGCGCGCGGCGAACCTGCGTTCGGACGGCGTCATGGGCAAGTTCGACAAGCAGCAGCTCCAGCGCGGCTTCCAGGTCTACAAGGAAGTCTGCGCGGCGTGCCATTCGCTGCGCTTCGTCGCGTTCCGCGACCTCGAAGGGATCGGCTATAACGAAGCTCAGGTGAAGGCGATCGCCGCCGGATACGACACGATTCCGTCGGTCAACCCCGACACCGGCGAACCCGCGACGCGCAAGGGCACCCCCGCAGACCGCTTCCCGATGCCGTTCGCCAACGACATCGCGGCGCGCGCGGCGAACAACAATGCGGTGCCGCCCGACCTCAGCTACATCACGCGGGCGCGGCACGGCGGCGCGGATTACGTCTATTCGCTGATCACCGGCTATCGCAACCAGCCTGCCGAGCTGTTGGCGAAGTTCCCCGACATCAAGACCCCCAAGGGCCTCTATTACAACCCGTACTTCGCCAACCTCAACATCGCGATGCCGCCGCCGCTCAAGTCGGAAGGGCAGGTGCAATATGCCGACGGCACCCGGCCGACGGTCGACAACATGGCGCGCGATGTGTCGGCGTTCCTGGTCTGGGCGGGCGATCCCAACCTTGAAAAGCGGCATCAATACGGCTTTTTCGCGGTGATCTTCCTGCTGATCTCCGCCGGCCTCGCCTATGGCGCGTATCGAAACGTCTGGCGCGACGTGAAGCATTGATCGGCTCCCCTCCCCTGCGGGAGGGGAGCGGTGGAGGGAACCGCCGCAACGCCAACTCGTTTCGTCTCCGTAGCGGCGCGTTTTGCCGCATGTCCCTGTGGAGACGGACAATGAAACTTCGGAACCTCGCGCTCGGCGCCATCTCGCTCGCGTCGCTCACCGCCTGTGTCGACGACGGCTACGGCTATTCGAGCGTCAGCGTCGGCTATGGCACGCCGGGCTATTACAGCGATTTCTACGACGGCGCGTACGGATCGCCCTATTACGGCTGGTACGGTGGCTATTATTATCCGGGCACGGGCTATTACGTCTATGACCGTTATCGCCGGCCCATGCGTTGGACCGACAGCCAGCGGCATTACTGGCAGAATCGGGGCCGCGACTGGCGCGGCGACCGGCGTGACGAATGGCGCGGCTTCGATCGCGGTCCGTCGCGCAGCGGCGGCGACGGCTATCGCTGGCGGGGAAGCCGCCGGCGCTAGTCTCATTTGCCCGCCATTGCTCCGCTACGCTCGCAAAATCGGGTTGGTCAGACCGCTGGCTTGGTCCGGATCAGCCCGTTCGCGACGAACGTCATGACGGGTTCGCCGCGCTGGTTGAACACGGTGGTGCGGCCCGTGGTGATGCCCATGCCGGGACGGCTCGCCGACAAGCGTTTTTCGAGCAGTTCGCTTTCGCAGCGCAGCGTGTCGCCGGGATAGACCGGGCGCAGCCATTTGAGCTCGTCGATCCCCGGCGACCCCAGCCCGGCCTGGCGGTGCTCCCGGAAATGATCGACCGTCATCCGCATCGCCATCGCCGCGGTGTGCCAGCCCGAGGCAGAGAGACGTCCGAAGAAAGTCTCGGCCGCGGCTTCGTCGGAGAGGTGGAACGGTTGCGGATCGTATTTCGATGCGAACTCGACCACTTCCTCACGCGTCACGTCGTACGAACCGAAGCTCGCCTTCGACCCGACCTCGAGATCCTCGTAATAGCGCAGAGGGTCGCTCATTTGGCGAGCGCTGCGCGGAACGGCGCGTCGTCGCCGTCGAGGTCTTGTCCCGGCGGCAAGCCGAGCAGATCGCGCAGCAACGGCGCCACATCGACATTGTCAAACGTCGGCAGCTTGCCGAGCGGCTTGATCGCCGGACCGCTGGCGATGAACAGGGCGAGCATGTCGGGCGCGAAATTGTCGTAGCCATGCGCGCCGCCCCTGATCGTGTATTTGGGCGGGTGCGCGAGCACGGTCCAGCCGTCGTCGGGCATGCACAGGATCGCGGGCACGCGCGGATTCTTGCCGTAATGGAACCGCTCGGGCACGTCGGCCTTGCGGTAGCAGGTCAGATGCGGGCCGTGCGCGCCCAGCAGCGCCTTTTCGACCGCGGCTTCCTTGCCCGGCTTGGGGTTGACCGAAGC
>JAFEEZ010000195.1 GCA_018240825.1 Pseudomonadota bacterium
CCCGGCGGCGGCGGATCGGCCCGTTCGCCGATCGGGTCGCCGACCGGTCGCTGCGCGAGAAGCAGATCGGCGCGATGCTGCGCGCTGGACACGCGCATCAGCTCGCACGGCGGATCGTCAATATGCTCCCGGGTGACGACGCGACTGATCTGGATTAAATCGGGACCGAAACGACCGCCGCGATTCTTTTGGAATCCGCGGCAGACGTGATAAGACGGCGGGCAGGGGGTAGTTGTGCGCGTAGAACCGCAGCCGGAACTGGAAGAACGGCCACCGCAGCCGTCGGAGCCGACTGTCGCCACGGCGGCGATCGACGAGTCGCGCCATACGGGCGTGGTGAAGTGGTTCGACGTGACTCGCGGGTTCGGCTTTCTGGTCGACGACGATCAGGCGGGCGACGTCCTGATTCACTTCTCGGTGCTCCAGCCGCACGGGCGGCGCAGTCTGCCCGAGGGCGCGCGGCTCGAATGCCGCGCGGTGCAGCGCCAGCGCGGGCTCCAGGCGACCGAAATCCTCTCGATCGACCTGTCGAGCGCGGTTGAGCCGGCGCCGCGAGTGCGCGGGGATGGCGAGCGGGTCGATCCTACCGCGTTGCTCGACCAGGCGGGGGCGTTCGAGCCGGTCGCGGTCAAATGGTTCAACCGGTTGAAGGGCTACGGTTTTCTCGTGCGTTCGTCCGACTCGGCGGATATCTTCGTCCACATGGAAACGCTGCGCCGCGCGGGATTGCACGATGTCGAGCCCGACCAGCACCTGCGCGCGCGGATCGTCGACGGGCGCAAGGGGCCGCTGGCGGTCGCGGTCGAGCGGGACGATTGATTTCATGAGGTTGGGCCGATTGCTGTTGCCATTGGCGCTGTGCGCGTTGCCGGCGGGATGCGCGAGCAACGGCGACCCGGGCAACGACGCGGCCGCGACGCGGACCATTGCGGTGACGATCGCCAGCAGGAACGGCCCGCATACCTTTCAGGTCGAACAGGCCAAGACCGTCGGCGAACAGGAACGCGGCCTCATGTTCCGCACCGATCTGAGCGACACCAACGGGATGCTGTTCTATCCCTATCCTCCCGAGGGCCCGCCGCGCGAGGCGAACTTCTGGATGAAGAACACGCCGAGCGCGCTCGACATCATCTTCATCCGCGCCGACGGCGCGATCGCGCACATCGCCGAAAATGCCGTGCCGTTCGACGAAACCCCGCTATCGTCCGGCGAACCCGTGGCGGCTGTGCTGGAGATAAAGGGCGGAAGAGCCGCGGCGCTTGGCATCGCCGAGGGAGACAAGGTCAGTTGGGCGAAGTAGCGCCGACCCGCGGCGCGCTACCCCTTGTGGGAGGATGGACGCGCTCTCTTGCGCGCGATACGATCACGAACGTGGCGTCTGCGCGGATGCGGTGCGCCAGGGTATCGAGATAGGGGAGCAGAGCATGGCCGACGAGAAGCCAACCGAGGAAGTCGATGTCACCAAGGCATGGCGCGCGACGCAGGGGCAGCAGTCCGCGGCGACGCGGCTCCGCATCTTTGCAGCGGTGGCCTGGGTCGTCGCGATCGGCAGCGAAATTGCCGGCGTCGTCATGCTCCGCCAGGGCAAGTTCAACCAGGGACATATGGCGCTGCTGATCGGAATTCTGGTCGTGATCGCCGTTTTCGCGATCGCCGGGAACCTGATGTGGAAGGCCGCCAACAAACAGGATCCCGCCAGCCGCGCCGACGCCGCCAGGTTCTTCTTCCAGAATCAGCTCGGCGCGATCGTCACCGTGATCGCGTTCCTCCCGCTGCTCGTCCTGATCTTCCTCGACAAGGACATGGATCCGAAGAACAAGAAAATCGCCGGCGGCGTCGGTGTCGTGCTGGCGCTGCTCGCAACCGTATCCGGCATCAGCTTCAAGCCGCCGTCGACCGAGCAATATACCGAGGACATGAACAAGTGCGCGGCGCAGATCAAGGCCGGCGAGGCGACGACCGCCTGTTCGCCGGAGGTGGCGGACCAGGCGAAGGACATCGCCAGGGATTCGGCCACGGTGGCCGACGCGACCAAGACCGCGGCCAATCCGGCCGGACAGGACGTGGTATACTGGATCGCGCCCGAGGGTGGCGCCAAGAAGTCCGCGGATCCGCACGTTTTTCACATCTGCGAAGGCGTCAGTCCGCTGCGCGGCAAGACCGTGAACCACGGCTCGGTGACGGAAGCGTATGCCCAGAACGCCACCCGCATCACCAAGCAGATCGGGATGGAGCAGAAGCAGTGCGGGTTCGCAACAGCCGCGGCTCCTGCCGCTGCCGCTTCTCCCGGAGCGCAGTAAGCACGGGCGCGTGGCGACTGCTGCTGATCGGCGTTGAACGGCGCATGGCCAGCGGCTAAGCGCCACGCATGGGCATCAATCTCAATCCCTTCACCTGGTGGAACGGCGCGAGCTGGGGCACCGCGTTCGGGCTGATCGGCAAGCAACGCGTCGGCGAGGACGAGCTCGGCAACGTCTATTACACCGGCGGGAAGGACACGAACGGCAATCCGCGACGCTGGGTGATCTATGCCGGCGCCAACGACGCCA
>JAFEEZ010000196.1 GCA_018240825.1 Pseudomonadota bacterium
CGCTGGCCTGGCGTGCTGATCGAATTCTACGGGATGACCGAAGGCGGCGCGTCGACCGCGCTCAATTGCACCGAGCACCCCGACAAGCTCCACACCGTCGGCCAGCCGCTCGCCGGCCACGACATGCGGCTGATCGACGAGGACGGCGACGAAGTGCCACGGGGTCAGACCGGCGAAGTCGTCGGCCGATCACCGGCGATGATGACCGGCTATCACGGCCGTGCGCAAGCAACCGCCGACGCTGAATGGTATGACAAGCAAGGCAACCGCTTCATCCGCCACGGCGACATCGGCCGATTCGACGAGGACGGCTTCCTGATCCTGCTGGATCGCAAGAAGGATCTGATCATCTCGGGCGGGTTCAACATCTATCCGGTCGATCTGGAGGCAGTGCTCAAACAGCACCCCGCGGTTCAGGAATGCACCGTGATCGGCGTACCCTCCGAGGCTTGGGGCGAAACCCCGGTCGGGTTCTACGTGCCGAACACGGGCGTCGACGCGAGCGCCGACGCGATCATGGCATGGACCAACGCGCAGCTCGGAAAGACGCAGCGATTGTCTGCGCTTCACGCGATCGACGAAATGCCGCGCAGCGCGATCGGCAAGGTGCTCAAGCGCGAACTGCGCGACCGGTTGGCTACCGAAACGAATTGAGGAAAACATGCCGGGATTGAAGCAGATCATCGAGGCGCTGGAGCCGATCGAAGGCGGCTGGCGGGGCAGCATCCCCGACACATGGCTGCAGGGCCGCACCAGCTATGGCGGACTGTCGGCGGCGCTGGCGCTTCACGCTGCACAGCAATCCGAAGGGGATCTGCCGCCGCTGCGTTCGGCGCTCGTCGCCTTTGTTGGACCGCTGTCGGGCGACGTCGTCATCCGCGCCAGTCGCCTGCGCCGCGGCCGTAACGCCACTTTCATCCAGGCTGACGTCGAGAGCGACGCCGGGCTCGGGTTGCGCGCGACATTCGTCTTCATGGGCACGGTCGAATCAAAGGTGACGCACGAAGTCGGGACGGCGCCCGATTTCTCGCGCCCCTCGCCCGCTGACACGACCTACAAGGGCGAGAATTCCAACTTCTTCATCCAGAACTTCGAACTGCTCGACCGCCGCGACGCGACGGTCGGGCCGACCGAATGGTTGCGCTGGGCGCGGTTGCAGGAGCGCGACGGGCTCGACCCGATGGTCGAATTGGTGTGCATCGCCGACTGCCTGCCGCCGGCGGCGCTCAAGCTGGTCGGGGGGCCCGCGCCGGTCAGTTCGATGACGTGGCAGCTCAACGTGCTCGGCCCGCAGCCGCGAACGACCGACGGCTGGTGGCTGCTCCGTGCGAGCGCCGATTACGCCAGGGAGGGCAGTTCGAGCCAGGAAATGGCGATCTGGAACGCCGATGGCCGGCCGATCGCGCAACAGATGCAGAGCGTGGCGATTTTCGCCTAGGCTCGCCGCGGGAAAATAGCCGCGCTATTTTCCGTCCCGGCCGGCGACGCGACTTTGCCGCGGCGCTGAGCAGGCTTCTCCTACCCCGCCGCGGCAAAGCCGCATTATCGAACGGCGCGCTGTGCGGCGCCGCCCTGGCGACAAATTGCGACAATTTCGGCGTGGACTGACACGCGCGCGTGACGAAGGGTGGCGATAAGCCAGGCGTTAGGAAACATCCTGCCCCTATTCGAGGACTCGTCATGAATCGCATCGCCCTCGCCGCAATCCTGGCCACCGCCGGTTTCGCCGCCGTCGCCGCCGGCCCGCTCGCCGCGCAAACCGCACCGCCGTCCGCCCCTCTGGATAGCGCCGACCGCACCATTACGCGGGACGAGGCGCTCGCCGTCGCCGATGCGCGCTTCGATCGCATGGACGCCAACAAGGACGGCAAGCTCGACGCGACCGAGATGGCCGCGCGCCGCCAGCCGATGGCGCCCGGCGCAACGGCGACGCCCGCAGATGGCGCAACTCCGGCCCCCGCTTCTGCACCGGGCAACCGATTGATGGCGCGGCTGGACACCAATGGCGATGGCGTGGTCGACCGCGCCGAATACCGCGCCCAAGCCGCGCGCCGGTTCGACCGGATGGACGCCAATAAGGACGGCAAGCTCGACCCCGCCGAGCGGCAGGCGGCGCGCGACGCGATGGGCATGCGCCGTGGTGCGGCGGGGGCCGGCGCGCCGCCGCCGGCCGACGCGCCCAAACCAGATGCCGGGCAATAGTCCCCATTTGCCCCGGCCGCCGGGCGGACGCCCCTCCTCGTCCGCCCGGCATCGCCTTTCCCCGAAGGCGGTGATTGCATAGACAAACGAACGATGAGCGGCCTTCCCCATATCCTGCTGGTCGATGACGAGCGCTCGATCCGCGAGCCGCTCGCACAATATCTGACCAAACAGGGCTTTCGCGTGACGCAGGCCGGCGATGCCGAGGGCGCGCGCGCTCGGATGGCCGCCTACGCGATCGATCTGGTCATCCTCGACATCATGATGCCGGGCGAGGACGGACTGAGCCTGTGCCGACACATTCGCGCGTCGGGCGACATTCCCGTCATCCTGCTGACTGCAAAAAGCGAGGAAACCGACCGCATCGTCGGCCTCGAAATGGGCGCGGACGATTATGTCGTGAAGCCGTTCTCGCCGCGCGAGCTGGCGACGCGCGCCAAGGTCATCCTGCGCCGCGCCGCGGCGGGCGGCAGCCGTCAGCATGCGCCCGAAAGCGGGTCCTACGCCTTTGGCGGCTGGGTGCTGAAGACCGGGGAGCGCGCGCTGGTCGATCGTGAAGGCGTGTCGGTGCCGCTGTCGACCGGCGAGTATAATCTGTTGCTCGCGCTTGCGCTGCGGCCCCGGCAGGTGCTGACGCGGGACCAGCTGCTCGATCTGACCCAGGGCCGCGAGGCGATGGCGTTCGACCGCGCCATCGATAATCAGGTCAGCCGGCTGAGACGCAAGATCGAAACAGATCCGAGAAGCCCCGAACTGATCAAGACGGTTTGGGGTGGCGGCTACACGCTGGCGGCCGAGGTCACGCGCCTTTGAGGTTCTGGCCACGCAATCTGCCCGGACAAATGGCGGCAATGGTGGTGCTTGCCTTGTTTGTGGCGCAGGCGATCAATTTCGGTTTCGCCCTGCACGATCGGCAGGCGTTCCGGCTTGAACAGATCGTCGGGCCGGTGTCGGCAAGGATCGTCGACACCACGCAAAACCTGCGGCCCCGCGATCCGGTGATCGAGGCGCGGCTGTCGGCGGTGCGCTCCGGCGAGACGCCCTGGGATCGGTTTCGCTCCGGGCCCCTGTCTCGCAACCCCATGCCCGCCGGGCTCAGCCGCCGATCCGATATCGAAAACGGCATCCGTCACAAATTGGCCGAGGCCGGCGTGGCGACCGGACAGGTGATCGCCGCGATCCGGCCGATCAGCCCCGACGATCCGCGTCTCGATCGCCTGTCACGCTATCGCGCGCAGCGATTGCGCATGACCGGCACCGAAATGCTTATCGCCGTAGAGCAGCCCGGCGTCGGCTGGTGGGCGCAAGGTGTGCCCTGGGACGATTCGGACTGGCCGATGCTGCGCGGGCTGATCGGGCAGACCCTGGTGCTCTATGCGATCGTGCTGTTGCCGGTGCTGTGGGCGACGCGGCGCATCGCGCGTCCGTTGCGGACGCTGACGCGCGCCGCCGAACGATTCCATCCCGCCGACGGACAGGGCCCGATCGAGGAAAGCGGCCCCCACGACGTCCGCACGCTGATCGCTGCGTTCAACCGGTTGCGCACGCGCGTGATGGCCATGCTCGACGAAAAGGACCGCATGCTCGGTGCGATCGGGCACGATCTGCGAACGCCGCTCGCGGCATTGCGCGTTCGTATCGAATCGGTCGAGGATGACGACGATCGCATCAAGATGGCCGACACGATCGACGAGATGAACGGCACGCTCGACGACATCCTGTCGCTCGCCCGGCTGGGGCGTCCAAGCGAGGCGCTGACCGAGGTCGACGTCGCCGCGCTGGTCGATGCGGTGGTCGAAGACTTCCGCGACCTCGGCAAGCCGGTGACCTACCGGGAAGCCGAACGACTGCCAATGCGCTTGCGTCCCTCGCTGATCCGCCGCTCAGTCCGGAACCTGATCGAGAATGCCGTCAAATATGGCGGCAGCGCCGACGTATCACTGACCGCCACCGCGCATGCCGTGCGGATTACTGTCGCCGACAACGGCCCGGGGATTCCG
>JAFEEZ010000197.1 GCA_018240825.1 Pseudomonadota bacterium
GGCCAGCGGCGGCGCCGTGGAGATCTCCGGCCCGGTCTGCGCCGGCAAGGCGCTGTTCATCACGGCCGCACCCCGCATCACCATCGTCGGCATCACCTTCCGGGGCGCTGCGGCCGCGGCCGGCAACGGCGCCGGCATCCGCGCGGAAGGCGGCGATCTGACCATCCGCAACAGCCGGTTCGAGGCCAACCAGAATGGCATCCTGACCTCGGCCAGCCTGCCGGCTGCGACGCTGCTGGTCGAGGACAGCGTGTTTTTGGCCAACGGCGCGCTGGAGCCGGAGCGGCAATGCGCGCACGGCATCTATGCCGGCGACCTGGCGCGCGTGGTGATCCGCCGCACCCGGTTCGAGGCGACGCGCATCTGCCACCATGTGAAATCCCGCGCGCGGGCGACCGAGATCACCGACAGCGAAATCCTGGATGGGCCGGAAGGCCGCGCGAGCTACCTGGTCGACATCCCGAACGGCGGCGACCTGCTGCTGCGCAACACCCGGCTGCGCAAGGGACCGGAAACGGGCAACCCCACCGCCGCCGTGGTGATCGGTGCCGAGGGCGTGCGCCATCCCACCACCAGCCTGCGCATCGAGGACAACAGTTTCGCGAACCTGATGCCGCGCCCCACCGTCTTCGTGCGCAACCTGACGCAGACGCCCGCCGTGCTTTCGGCCAATGCGCTGTCGGGCCAGGTCGTGCCGCTGGAGGGCCCCGGTCAAGTGCGCTGACCTGCCTGCAGACTTTTGGCCTGCAGCATCTCGCCCAGGGCCGCCACGCGCCGTGCATTGCCCGCCCAGGTGCGGTCGTTCGTGATCACGTCGGCGCGCGCCGCCGCCCCCAGCCGGGCGCGCAGCGCGGCATCGGTCGCAAGCCGCAGCGTCGCCTGCCACATCGCCGCCCGGTCGCCGGGAGTGAACAGCAGCGCGGTCTTTCCATCCTCCAGCACCTCGCGCAGGTTCGGCTGGTCGGGGGCGACGATCGCGCGGCCCGCGGCCATGTATTCCGCGACCTTCAAGGGCGAGGCATAGGGCACCGCGGCCGGCTGCAGCGCGATGTCGAAGCCGGCGGTCAGGCGGGGGATTTCCTCGCGCGTCGCCAGCCCGGTGAAGCGAACCTGGCCAGAGATGCCCAGCTCGGCCGCGAGTTTCTCCAGCCCCGGCCGCGCCGGGCCTTCGCCCACCACCTGCAGCACCAGCCGCGGCGCGCCCTTCCAGGCGGCGATCGAGCGGACCACCTCGTCCAGCCCGTGCCAGTCGCGCACGAAGCCGACGAAGCCCAGGACGATCTCGGGGGCTTCGGGTCCCGCCTGGCGGGCGGCGAGCGCTTCCGGAAACTCCTCCAGCTCGATGCCGTTGGCGATCACCTCGCAGTTTGCGCGCGGGATGCCGGCGGCGACCACGTGGCCGGCCAGCACCTCGGTCACCGGCAGCACCCGATCGGCGCGGCGCCAGACATAGGCCTCGCTCCAGCGTGCCAGCCGCTTCAGGCGCAGGCTGCCGAAGCGGGCCCGTTCCTCGGCCAGGGGCGCGTTCACCTCGACCAGGAAGGGCAGTCTGCGGCGCCGTGCCAGCCAGGCGCCGGAGAGGTAGAACAGGTTGTAGCGCTCATACAGCAGGTCGGGGCCAAAACTCTTCGCGGCGCGGGCGAGCTTGCGATAGGCCGGGATGCTGTAGGCGAGTTCCAGCAGTTCGACGGCGAAGGCAGGCAGCAGCCGGCGCACGGTCGCCACCAGGCTGCTTTCGCCGCCTAGCCCCGCCTGCTCGTAGGCGGATGGCCCGACCACCAGCACCTCGTGCCCCTGCGCGCGCAGGGCCGCGACCAGGGCTTCCAGGTGCACGCCCTGCCCGTCGTGCGACTGGATGCGGTGGCTGTAGAGGATCTTCATGCCCCACCTTTCATGTTCCGCTCCTGAGCCGCCGGCGAAGCTGGCCGGCCCACTGGCGGGCGATGGCGGCCGCACCCGACGGATGCAGCGGGTCGGCCAGCACCAGGCCGATGCGCTGGCGGCGCGTGCCCACCCACAGCTGCTTGTAGTCGTCGTCGCCGCGGCCGAAATCCAGTTCCTGCACGCCCGTCTCCAGCAAGTGGCGGATCATCAGCGCCGTCAGCACCGTGCCGGGAGAGGCCGCGCGGGCCTTCTCGGCATGGGCCAGTTTCAGCACCGTGGCGCGCCTGCCGCCGCGATCCAGGATCCAGTACTGCGCCGCAACCGGTTGCGATTCCGTGGCCGAGCGCAGCACGCCCAGTCTTGCCACGCCCGCCGCCGCCGCGGCCCGCAGCAGGGCGGCATCGAAGTCCGGAAACGGCTCATAGGGCTTCCAGCTGGCGGCGCGCACCGATTCGTAGGCGGCGATGCCGGTTTCCAGGGCGGCGCCGGGGGCGTCGGCCAGTTCGAAGCGCAGCTCCCGCCCGGCCCGCTTCAGCTTCCGCCCGACGGTGGTGCGCAGCGCCGGCGGGCGGGCGGCCAGATAGGCCTCCCACCCGGTGCCGGGGGGCAGCGTCTCGTGCCAGTTGCCGACATGGTCGTAGGCAAGTGCCTGGATGCCGCC
>JAFEEZ010000198.1 GCA_018240825.1 Pseudomonadota bacterium
GAGCTTGAGAGGTGACGTCGCCCGTCCGCCCCGCTAAGGGCGCGTGGCATGAGCGCCATCACCCCCCAGATCGTCGCCGAACACGGCCTGTCGCCCGAAGAATACGATCGCGTACTCCACGCACTGGGACGCGAGCCGAACCTGACCGAACTCGGCATCTTCTCGGTGATGTGGTCCGAACATTGTTCCTACAAATCGTCGCGCATTCACTTGAAAAAGCTGCCGACAACGGCGCCATGGGTGATCTGCGGGCCGGGCGAGAATGCCGGCGTGATCGACATTGGCGACGGTCAGGCGGCGATCTTCAAGATGGAGTCGCACAACCACCCCAGCTACATCGAGCCGTATCAGGGCGCGGCGACCGGGGTAGGCGGCATCCTGCGCGACGTGTTCACCATGGGCGCGCGGCCGGTCGCGAACATGAATGCGTTGCGGTTCGGGTCGCCGGACCATCCCAAGATGCGTCATCTGATCGCGGGCGTGGTCCAGGGCATCGGCGGCTACGGCAATTGCGTCGGCGTGCCGACGGTGGGGGGCGAGGTGAACTTCCACCCCGCTTATGACGGCAACATCCTGGTCAACGCGATGACCGTCGGCGTCGCGCAGACCGACAAAATCTTCTATTCGGCGGCTTCCGGCGTCGGTAATCCAATTGTCTATGTCGGCTCCAAGACCGGGCGCGACGGCATCCACGGTGCGACGATGGCGAGCGCCGATTTCGGCGAGGACAACGAGGAGAAGCGTCCCACCGTCCAGGTCGGCGACCCCTTCACCGAAAAACTGCTGATCGAGGCATGCCTCGAACTGATGGCGTCGGACGCGATCGTCGCGATCCAGGATATGGGCGCGGCCGGCCTGACCTCGTCGTCGGTCGAGATGGCGTCAAAGGGCGGCGTCGGGATCGAACTGATCATGGACGATGTGCCGCAGCGCGAGCGCGGCATGACGCCGTACGAAATGATGCTGTCGGAAAGCCAGGAGCGCATGCTCATGGTGCTCAAGCCCGGCCGCGAAGCCGAAGCCGAGGCGATCTTTCGCAAGTGGGAACTCGACTTCGCGGTCATCGGAACGGTGACGGATACAGGCCGCATGATCCTGAAATGGCACGGCAATGTTGTCGCCGACATCCCCCTCGCCCCGCTCGCCGACGACGCGCCGCTCTACGACCGGCCGCATGTGCCGACGGCCAAGCCCGCCGAATTGACCGAGTTACCCGAGACTGCCGACCTCGCCGCCGACCTGCTCAAGCTGATGGGTTCGCCCGATATCGCCAGCCGCCGCTGGATCTGGGAACAGTATGACAGCCAGGTCGGCGCAGACACGGTCCAGCGCCCCGGCGGCGACGCCGCGGTGGTGCGCGTACATGGTACGCAAAAGGGGCTGGCGATCACTACCGATTGCACACCGCGTTATTGTTTCGCCGATCCAGTCGAAGGCGGAAAGCAAGCGATCGCAGAAGCTTGGCGTAACCTCACGGCAGTCGGTGCGAAGCCGCTCGCGGTCACCAACTGCCTCAACTTCGCCAATCCGCAGCGCCCCGAAATCATGGGTCAGATCGTCGGCTGCCTCGAGGGGATGAGCGAAGCGTGCGTCGCGCTCGATTTCCCGATCGTATCGGGCAATGTGTCGCTCTACAACGAAAGCAAGGCGACCGGGGGCGGATCTGCGATCCTCCCCACCCCCGCGATCGGCGGCGTCGGCCTGCTCGACGATTGGTCGAAATCCGTCACCATCGCGTTCAAGAACACCGGCGACGCGATCATCGCGGTCGGCGAGCGCGGCGGGCATCTCGGCCAGTCGATCTGGCTACGCGAAATCCACGGTCGCGAGGAAGGCCCCCCGCCCCCGGTCGACCTCCGCGCCGAACGCCGCACCGGCGACTTCATCCGCGCCAGCATCGCCAAGGGCGCGATCAGCGCGTGCCACGACGTGTCGGACGGCGGCATGGCGGTGGCGCTCGCCGAAATGGCGCTGGCCTCGGGGATCGGCGCGATAATCAATGAAGCACAGCCCTTCGGCGTCGCCGGCTCGTTCTTCGGCGAGGATCAGGGATTGTACCTGGTGACGGTGCCCGACGACCATCTGGCCGAATTCCTCGCCGACGCCGCCGAAGCCGATGTGCCCGCCGATCCGATCGGCCGGACGATCAGGGACCGACTGATCTTCGAACTCGACGAAGGCGATTGGTGCGTGCCGCTGACCGAGCTGCGCGCCGCGCATGAGGGGTTCTTCCCCGCGCTGATGGGCGACACGATCGCCTAGCGCCGGCGACGCCGGTGTGGCAGCCTGAGCGCATGACCGCAGGCTATTCCGGCGCCCCGCTCGCTCAGAGGCTCGGGCTCCGACGGGAGATGCGCGTATGGTTTTCCGGAATGCCAGCGAGCGTACGCAACGAAATCGGACTGCTCGACGCAGACCTGATCGAGGAAGCCGACGCCGTGCGAGGGCTCGACGCCGCGCACCTCTTCGTCACCGAGCGCTTCGTGCTGGAGCGCATGCTCGACCACCTGCGCCAACTGATTCAGCCTGCGGGCTAGGTCTGGGTGCCCTGGCCCAAAAAGTGGTCGAAGGTCCCCACCGACCTCACCGAGAACGTGATCCGCGCGGTCGCCTTGCCGATCGGCTTCGTCGATGTGAAAGTGTGCGCGGTCGACCATGCATGGTCGGGGCTCAGGCTCGTCATCCGCAAGGGCTGCGGGGACGATAAGGGGGAAACATGACAACAGGCCGCAAAATCCTGGCCGGGACATTGCTCGCCGGCACGCTCGATATCCTGTCGGCGGTGGTCTACACGCTGCTCGCCGGCAAAGAACCGGTCAACATGCTCAAGGGGATCGCCGCCGCCGCGCTGGGAACCGATCCGAAGGGGGGCGCCGGTCTCGCGCTCGCCGGGCTCGCGATCCACTTTGCCATCATGGCGGTGATGGTCGCGGTGTTCGTAACAGCCGCGAACCGGATCGCCGCGCTCAGGACGCATTGGCTTCTCGCGGGCATCGCATACGGCATCGGGCTGTGGGGTGTGATGAACCTGATGGTGCTGCCCGCGAAGTTCGGATACCATCCGTTCCACGCGCTCGGCCTCGCGGAGCAATTGTTCAGCCATATCGCGCTCGTCGGCATTCCGATCGCCTGGATCGCCCGGCGTTGACCGGCTCCCCCGCGACGCAGCGCCTGCGTACGCTCGACGCGGTGCGCGGGTTGGCGGTGATGGGCATCCTGTTGCTCAACATCAACGGGCTGGCGATGCCCGATTATGCCGAGGTCGACCCCAGCTATTACGGCGGCGCGACGGGGGCGAACTGGTGGACCTGGGCGATCGCCTACGCCGTCGGCGACGGCAAGATGCGCGGGCTGTTCACGATGATGTTCGGCGCCTCCACCGTACTGATCGCCGAGCGTGCCCTGGCGAGCGGACAAACCCCGGCACGCGTGCACTTTGCCCGCATGGCGACGCTGTTCTTGTTCGGCATGGTCCACGCCTATCTGATCTGGGCCGGGGATATTCTGGTGCTGTACGCGCTGACCGGCGCGATTGCCTTCCTGGGCTGGCGCGCGAAGCCGCGTCTGCTGTTGCTGATCGGCATCGCGCTGCTTGGCTTCAAGGCGGCTGATGGCCTGACCGCATGGCATCATCTCGATGCCGGCCGGGTCGCCGCAGCACGAGGTGCGGATGACTCGCAAGCCGTCGCCGATTGGCGCGCGTTCGAGCGAGCCGCGGCGCCCTCGCCCGACGAAGCGGCGACGGAAGTCGCCGCCTATCGCGGCAGCTATGGCGACGCGCTAAAGGCGCGCACCCAGACGGCGATCTTTTTCCAGACCGTGATCAACCGCATCGCGTTCGTCGATACGCTGGCGCTGATGCTGATCGGCATGGCGCTGTTCCGCTGGGGATTCTTTTCGGGCGCATGGTCGGGCCGCACCTACTGGTTCGCCGCAGCCAGCGTTCCCGTGCTATGGGCGTGCTACGTGCCGCTCATCGATTGGCTCAGTACGACTCGCTGGTCACCGCTGACGATGACCGCCACCGAGGCGATTCAGCTTACCCTGCTCCGCCCGTTCCTCAGCCTCGGCTATGCCGCACTCGTCATTCTGTTCGTCCAATCCGGCCATGCCGCGTGGCTGGCGGACCGCGTCGCCGCCACCGGGCGGATGGCATTTTCCAACTATCTCGGCGCCAGCATCGTGCTGACCTTGTTCTTCAACGGCTATGGCCTCGGCTGGTACGGCTACTTCCAGCGGTGGCATTGCTTGATCGTCGTCGCCGCAATGTGGGCGCTCATGCTGGCCTGGTCGAAGCCGTGGCTCGATCGATTCGCCTATGGCCCGTTCGAATGGCTGTGGCGCAGCGCCGCGCGCGGCCGGTTTCAGCCCTTTCGCCGTTCACACCCTTTTGCAAACGCCTCGCAATAGTCTTGCGAATCACTCTCACTAACGCTAACTCGATGCTAACGCGCGAGAGGGATAATCGTTCTCATGATGGTATGCGTCTGCAATGCGATCCGTGAACGCGAAGTGCGCGAAGCTGCGCGCTCGGGGTCGATGACCGCGTGCCAGGCCTATCGCGCGATGGGGATGCAGCCAAAATGCGGCCAGTGCGTCCCGTTCGCGCGAGCCATTATCGATGAGGAACGTGCTGCCGCGTAGCGTTCGCAGCCTCTGAAACCAGCAGAAATCCGCCGTTTTTTCAACTGTCGCGCGAAGCGTGCGTGCGCTATGATACGGCCCGATCACAGCAACAGGCGGCATCCATGAAGGGCGACCCCAAGGTCATCGAATTCCTCAACACGGCGCTCAAGAACGAGCTGACCGCGATCAACCAGTATTGGCTGCATTACCGGTTGTTCGACCATTGGGGCGTCAAGAAGCTGGCCGAATTCGAACGTCACGAATCGATCGACGAGATGAAGCATGCCGACTGGCTGTCGGAGCGCATCCTGTTCCTCGACGGGCTGCCCAATTTCCAGCTCCTCGGGCGGTTGCGCATCGGCGAGACGGTCGAGGAAGTGCTCAAGGCCGATCTCGAACTGGAAATGGAGGCGTTGCACTTGCTTCGCGACGCGATCGAACATTGCGAAAAGGTGCGCGATTATGTCAGCCGCGACCTGTTCCGCCGCATCCTCGACAGCGAGGAAGAGCATGTCGACACGCTGGAAACGCAGTTCGAGATGATCGCGCGGATGGGTCTGGAGAATTACGTCCAGCTCAACGCGAAAGCCGAACGGGACGACGAGTAACGAGGATCAGCCGGCGCGTCGCCCGAATTGCGGCCGGCGTTCGACCAGCGGGTTCGCCTCGCGCTCCAGCATTGTCAGCGTCGCTTCGAAACACGGGCGTAGTTTGACGACATGCTCCAGCGCCTGGTCGGGTGCATCGCGAGTCTCGACGCATTGGCGCGCGATATGCTCGATCTCCTCGGCCAAGTGCGACAGCGGCTCGGCGCCGAACTGACGCGATTCGCCCTTGAGGGTGTGCGCGGGCAGCACCAACGCAGCGGCATTACCGCCCCGCATCGCTTCCTCGATCGCGGCGACCGATTTGGTGCCGTCTTCCCGGAAATAGCCGAGGATGCGCACAAAGCCCGCGCCGAGTTCGCTCCGCGCCGCCTGAAACGCGGTCCAATCGATCAGCTGGTCGCCGCCCATCGTCACCATCAACCTCCAACGGTGCCGTGCATCGCACTGCCCATGCCGCGTTGTAGCGGGCGCAGGTAAACGATGCGTTGATGAAAGGTCCGAAATGATCGTCTAAGTGATTGGCGGTACGCTGTTTCGTCCGGTCTCAGCTCCTTTCGCGGTCGAACGGGTTCTTCGGCGCCCGAAAATTGAGCCTGACCGGGACGGCACCGAAGCCGAGATCGCGCCGCATCGAATTGACCAGATAGCGCTGATAGCTTGCTGGTAATTGATCGACCCGCGTGCCGAAGATGACGAAGCTGGGCGGACGTGTCTTGACCTGTGTGACGTAACGCATCTTGACACGCTTGCCGCCCGGCGCAGGGGGCGGATTGGCCTCGATCGCGCGCTCGAACCAGCGGTTGAGCTCGCCCGTGCCGACGCGCCGCGACCACGCGTCGCGCGTTTCGAACGCCGCACCGAGCAACTGGTCAATCCCCTTCCCCGTGGCCGCGGATACGGTGACGACGGTGACGCCCTTGACCTGGCTCAGCCCGTCCTCGAGCGCCCTCTTGACGCCGTTGAACAAGGATGAGGCGTTTTCGGCTACATCCCATTTATTGAGCGCGATAATCAGCGCGCGGCCTTCCTCCAGTACGCGATCCGCGATGCGCAGGTCCTGCGCCTCCAGCCCCAACGTCGCGTCGAGCAGCAGCACGACAACCTCCGCGAAATCGACCGCGCGCAAGGCGTCGGCGACGGACAATTTCTCCAGCTTGTCCTGCACCTTGGCGCGCTTGCGCATCCCCGCGGTGTCGATTAGCCGGACGTCGCGCGGGCCATGTTTCGGATCGTTCCACACCCAGTCTATGGCGATCGAATCGCGCGTAATCCCCGCTTCGGGCCCGGTGATCAGCCGATCCTCGCCGAGCATGCGGTTGATCAGCGTCGACTTGCCCGCATTCGGTCGCCCGACGATCGCGAGCTTGAGTGGCGCATCGGGACCTTCGCTATCCTCTTCGTCTTCCTCGCTCTGCTCCGGCATATAGGGCAGTAGCGCTTCGAACAGGTCGCCGACGCCCTCGCCATGCTCGGCCGACAGCTGGACCGGATCGCCGAACCCGAGCGCCAGCGCCTCAATCACTCCCGCCTCGCCGGCACGGCCCTCGGCCTTGTTTGCGACCAGCACCACAGGCGTCGTCGACCCGCGTAGCCAGCGCGCGATTTCCTCGTCGAGCGGGACGATCCCGGCGCGTGCATCGACCAGGAACAATGCGACATCGGCCTGCGCGACCGCCGCCTCCGTTTGCTGGCGCATCCGTCCCGGCAGGGTGGCGGCGTCCAGATCTTCGTAGCCGGCTGTGTCGATCACGCGAAACTCGAGCCCAATCAAGCTCGCCTCGCCCTCGCGCCGGTCCCGCGTCACTCCAGGCTGATCGTCGACCAGCGCCAGCTTCTTGCCAACGAGACGATTGAACAGCGTCGATTTGCCGACATTGGGTCGGCCGACAATAGCAACGGTAGGGAGCGGCATGCGCGGCGTGTAGCGGGGGGGCGCTCGATAGACAAACACGGGGTGAAGCCGCGTCAGGCGTTCTCAGCCACGAAATGAAACTCGATCAGATAAACGTCCGTGCCGGCACCGTGCCTGGCCGTGTCGAGAAGGTCGCCTACGTCGTCGAACCCGGATCGTCGCGCCAGCGCGTCGGTCAGGTCGTCGAGCGTGATCTCGCGGATCGAATCGACCACAACATGGCCGCCGCCGATCGGATAGCGCCCGCCCGGCTTGACTCGCGGCGACTGCCAGATGCGGACGGTGCAGGTGATGCTGCCATCGCGCACGCCGTCGCGCAGCCGCCTGGCGAACATCATCCCGACCCCCTTTCTCAGCGATAGGCGGTGATCCGGCCCTTTGAGTCGAGCGTGTAGAGGACGTTGTTGGCGACAACGGGGCCCAGCCCGAACGGCGCCTTGTTGTCGATGATCTGGCC
>JAFEEZ010000199.1 GCA_018240825.1 Pseudomonadota bacterium
GACCCCTACAACAACGTCATCCGCACCACGGTCGAAGCGATGGCGGCGGCGCTGGGCGGGACGCAATCCTTGCATACCAACGCGCTCGACGAGGCGGTCGCGCTGCCGACCGATTTCACCGCGCGGATCGCACGCAACACGCAGATCGTGCTGCAGGAGGAAACCGGCATCACCCGCGTCGCCGATCCGCTCGGCGGCTCATATTATATCGAGGCGCTGACCGCCGAACTCGCCGACAAGGCCTGGGCGCTGATCGAGCGGGCGGAGACCGATGGCGGGATGGCGGCGGCGGTCGCCAAAGGCTGGCCCAAGGCGATGATCGAGGAAGCCGCCGCGGCAAAACAGGCGCGCGTCGATCGCGGCGAAGACGTGATCGTCGGGGTCAACAAATACCGGCTCGCCGAGGAAGCCGAGCTCGACATCCTCGACGTCGACAACCACGCCGTGCGCGAGGCCCAGATCGCGCGCATCGCGAAGGTCAAGGCGAGCCGCGACGAAGCAGCGTGCCAGGCAGCGCTCGATGCGTTGAAGAACGGCGCAGCGGGCACGGCGAACCTGCTCGAACTCGCGGTCGAGTGCGCCCGCCAGCGTGCGACACTCGGCGAAATCTCGTCGGCGATGGAGGCGGGGTTCGGCCGCTATGCGACCACGCCGACGCCGGTAAAGGGCATTTACGGCGGCGCCTATGCCGACGACACGCGCTGGGACAATCTCCTCGCCGGCGTCGCCGCGACCGAGCGCCGGCTCGGCCGCAAGCCGCGCATGCTCGTCGCCAAGATGGGGCAGGACGGCCACGACCGCGGCGCCAATCTGGTGAGTTCGATGTTCGGCGACCTCGGCTTCGAGGTCGTCCCCGGCCCGCTGTTCCAGACCCCGCAGGAAGCCGCCGTGCTCGCGCTCGAAAGCGACGTCGACGTGGTCGGCGCCTCCAGCCTCGCGGCCGGGCACAGGACGCTGATCCCCGAACTGATCGGCCACCTGCGTGATGCCGGCCGCGCCGACATCAAGGTCATCGCCGGCGGCGTGATCCCCGCGCAGGACTATGATTTCCTCCGCGAAGCAGGCGTGCAAGCGATCTTCGGCCCTGGCACGAACCTGATCAAGGCGGCGGAGGACGTGCTGCGGCTGCTCGGCCATAACATGCCGCCGGAAGCGGAGGCGGCGGAATGAGCCGCACCGACTGGACTCGCGACGAGATCGCGGCGCTGTTCGACCTGCCGTTCACCGAACTCGTGTTCCGCGCGGCCGAAGTGCATCGCGCGCATCACGCGGCGAACGAGGTGCAGCTCTCGACGCTTCTATCGATCAAGACCGGCGGCTGCCCGGAGGATTGCGGCTATTGCTCGCAATCCGCTCATGCCGACACTGGCCTCAAGGCCACCAAGCTGATGGACGTGCGCGCCGTCCTCCAGGCGGCGGCGCGGGCGAAGGACAATGGCTCGACGCGCTTCTGCATGGGGGCTGCGTGGCGCAACCCCAAGGACAAGGACATTCCCGCGCTCGCCGAAATGGTGCGCGGCGTGCGCCAGATGGGGATGGAAACCTGCATGACGCTCGGCATGCTGACGCCTGCTCAGGCGGCGGCGCTGGGCGCGGCGGGGCTCGACTACTACAACCACAATATCGATACCTCGCCGGAGAATTACGCGAACGTCATTTCGACGCGCAGCTTCGACGAGCGGATCGCGACGCTGGAGAATGTCCGCGACGCCGGGATCAACGTATGCTGCGGCGGGATCGTCGGGATGGGCGAGACGCGGAGCGACCGGGTCGGCTTCATCCATGCGCTCGCGAGCCTGCCGGTGCATCCGGAGAGCGTGCCCATCAACGCCTTGGTCCCGGTCAAGGGCACGGTGCTGGGTGACATGCTCGCCGACGTGGCCGGAGCCAAGATCGACGATATCGAGTTCGTTCGCACCGTCGCGGTCGCGCGGATCACGATGCCGGGCAGCATGGTGCGCCTGAGCGCGGGCCGCGAGAGCATGAGCGACGCAACGCAGGCGCTGTGTTTCCTGGCGGGCGCGAACTCGATCTTCACCGGTGACAAGCTGCTGACCGCGGGCAACGCCGGCGAGGACAAGGACGCCGCGTTGTTCGCGAAGCTCGGGCTGAGCCCGATGGCGGCGGAGCAGCGAATGGTGGAGGCGGCGGAGTGAAAACGCCGTCCCGGGCCTTGGCGTTGGCGGCCACTAGTGTCGGTTGGTGGGCATTCGCCTATGTTGCATTATTGGTTGCCGTAATCGGCCCCTGCGGCATGGGACCGGACGCACCTTGCGTAAATTCGGTCTGGCCGCTGATCATCGCTACGTTTGCGGCGGTGATCGGCCAAATTGCTCTACTGGTTCTTTTTCGACGCCGGAGTCGCTGAGTGTTCAAGAAAATCCTGGTCGCCAATCGCGGCGAGATTGCGTGCCGCGTGATGCGCACCGCCAAGAAGATGGGGATCGCGACGGTCGCGGTCTATTCGGACGCCGATGCGCGCAGCCCGCATGTGCTGATGGCGGACGAGGCGGTACGGCTCGGGCCGGCGCCGGCGGCGGAGAGCTATCTGCTCGCCGAACTGATCCTCGACGCGACGAAGGTGACGGGGGCGGACTGCATCCATCCGGGCTACGGCTTCCTGTCCGAGCGCGAGAGTTTCGCGCGTGCCTGCGCCGAGGCGGGGATCGCCTTCGTCGGTCCGCCCCCCAACGCCATCGCCGCGATGGGCGACAAGATCGAATCGAAGAAACTGGCGAAGCAGGCCGGCGTCAACGTCGTCCCCGGATACCTCGGCGAGATCGCCGACACAGAAGAGGCGGTGAAGATCGCCAGCGACATCGGCTATCCGGTGATGATGAAGGCGTCGGCCGGCGGCGGCGGCAAGGGGATGCGGCTGGCCTATAGCGAACAGGACGTCCGCGAAGGGTTCGAGGCGACCAAGCGCGAGGGGCTGGCGTCGTTCGGCGACGACCGCGTGTTCATCGAGAAATTCATCGAAAGCCCGCGCCACATCGAAATCCAGGTGATGGGCGACCAGCACGGCAATATCCTCTATCTCGGCGAGCGCGAATGTTCGGTCCAGCGCCGCCACCAGAAGGTGGTCGAGGAAGCGCCGTCGCCGTTCGTGACGCGCGTGATGCGGCGGGCGATGGGCGAGCAGGCGGTCGCGCTGGCCCGCGCGGTGGGGTATTATTCGGCGGGCACGGTCGAGCTGATCGTATCGGGCGCCGACACCACCGGCCAAGGTTTCTACTTCCTCGAAATGAACACGCGGTTGCAGGTCGAGCATCCGGTGACCGAGGCGATCACGGGGCTCGATCTTGTCGAGTTGATGATCCGCGTCGCGGCGGGCGAGAAGCTGCCGCTGACGCAGGAGCAGGTGCAGCTCAACGGCTGGGCGATCGAGAACCGGGTCTATGCCGAGGATCCGTATCGCGGCTTCCTGCCCAGCATCGGCCGGCTGGTGCGCTACGACCCGCCGACGAGCGAGGACACGCCCTACGGCGAGACCGCGAGCCATGCTTATGTCCGCGTCGACGACGGCGTCGTGGAGGGCGGCGAGGTGTCGATGTTCTACGACCCGATGATCGCCAAGCTGATCACTTGGGCTCCGACCCGCGAGGAAGCGATCGACGAGCAGATCGCCGCGCTCGACGCGTTCGAGATCGACGGGCCGGGCAACAATCTCGATTTCCTGTCGGCGCTGATGCAGCATCCGCGGTTCCGCGACGGCGCGCTGACGACGGGGTTCATCGCGGAGGAGTACGCCGACGGGTTCCACGGTGCCCCCACGTCGGCGGAGTTGCTCAAATCGCTCGCCGCGATCGCTGCGTTTGCCGCGACCGCCGAAGCCGACCGCGCGCGCCGGATCGACGGCCAGCTCGGCAAGCGTTTGCGTCCGCCGTCGGACTGGACCGTGCGGATCGACGGCACGGATCATGACGTGTCGATCTCGACCGACGGCGTGGGCGTCGATGGCGCCGACCTCGACATCGCGCTCGAATACACGCCCGGCGACCGCTACGTCACTGCGGAGATCGGCGACGCGGCGCTGACGGTGAAGATCGCGCGCACGCGCACCGGCTTCAAACTGACGACGCGCGGCGCGAGTCATGTCGTCCGTGTCCTGCCTACCGGGGTCGCCGCGTTCGCTCACCACCTGATCGAGAAAGTCCCGCCCGACCTCTCCAAATTCCTGATCGCGCCGATGCCCGGGCTGCTCGTACGGCTCGACGTCGGGGTCGGCGACAGCGTCCAGCCGGGCCAGCCGCTCGCGGTGGTCGAGGCGATGAAGATGGAAAATATCCTGCGCGCGGAAAAGGCCGCGACGGTCAAGTCGGTCGAGACCAAGGCCGGTGACAGCCTGGCGGTCGACCAGGTGATTTTAGAGCTGGAATAGTCTCCGCCGCCATTGCGAGGAGCCGGAGGCGACGAAGCAACCCAGACCGGTGGATTGCTTCGCTGCGCTCGCAAAAGCGGGGTGGGTCAGGTTGGAGGTCGATCAAACCTCGCACGCAATTCGGCCAGTTCTTCTTCGGTATCGACGTCGATCAGTTCGTCGGGCGAGGTCACGACGTGCCGCCCGGCCAGGATCATGTCGCGCGCGCCGTTGTCGCCCTCCAGCGCCTCCAGCGCGTTTAACCGCGCCGCGCCGAACAGGGCGGGCGGCTTGGGACGGACGCCGTCGCTCGATGCGACCACCGTGCGCGGCCCGTGTTGCGCGTCGAACAGACGGTATATCTGCGCCGCCGTGATCCGGGGCATGTCGGCAAGCGCGATCAGCACGGCATCGATGCCTTCGCCGCGCGCCGCCTGCACGCCGAGCCGAACCGAAAGCGACAGCCCTTCTTCGGGGCGACGATTATGCGCCACCTCATAGCCGCGCGCGGCGTAATCGAGCTTTACGCCGTCCTGCACGACGATCCGCCGCGCGAACGGCACGCCTTCGAGCGCGGTCACGGCATGCAGGCCGAGCGGTCGCCCCAGAAACGGCGCGGTCAGCTTGTCGGACAGCCCGAACCGCCCAGACCTTCCTGCGGCGAGGAGGACGAGCGCGGTGTTCTCGGGCGCGATCATGGAGCGCTCCCGTTGTGGAATTGGGCGACCATCGCCGCCGCGATCGACAGCGCGATTTCGGCAGGGCCGATCGCGCCGATGTCGAGTCCCGCAGGCGCGTCGATGCGGTCAAGATCGGTTTCGCTCACGCCCGCCGCTGCCAGCCGTTCGCGCCGCGCGGCGTGGCTACGGCGCGAGCCCAGTGCTGCGACATAGCCGGTCGGTGCCGCCAGCGCGGCTTCGAGCGCCGGGTCGTCGATCTTGGTGTCGTGGCTCAATGTCACAACCGCGGTTGCCGAATCGGGCTTGAGCGCCGCCACCGCTTCGTCGGGCCAGCGATCGTCGAGCGCGACCCCGGGGAAGCGCTCTTCGGTCAGGAAGCGCGCGCGGGGATCGATCACGGTGGTTGCGATCCCGAGTTCGCGCGCAAGTCCGGCGAGGCTTTGCGCGAT
The DNA here is from genome assembly GCA_018240825.1 of Pseudomonadota bacterium. Taxonomy (GTDB): domain Bacteria; phylum Pseudomonadota; class Alphaproteobacteria; order Sphingomonadales; family Sphingomonadaceae; genus Sphingomonas. The sequence continues at coordinate 5,490 of JAFEEZ010000199.1, forward strand.
CTGCACCGCGCCGACGATCAGCAAGCGGCGGGGCGGGTCGTAGCGATTGACGAACGCGGCGCCTTCCAACGGACGCAGGCTCGACTGGCCGGTGTCGAGGTCGGTGATCACGTCGATCGCCTTGCCCTCGGCGCGTGCTTCCGCGATGCGGTCGAACAGCTCAGGGTCGAACCCCTCGGCCGCGACCGGCTGGACCAGCACCGAGATCTCGCCGCCGCACGGCAGCCCGACCTCCCATGCCGCCGCATCGGCGACGCCATAGGTCTTCACGCTGCACGGCGCGCCGGAGATCACCTCGGCGGCGGTCGTCAATATGTCGTTCTCGACGCACCCGCCCGACACCGACCCCTCGAACCGCCCTTCCTGGTGGACGATCATGTGGCTCCCGCGCGGCCGCGGCGCCGAGCCCCAGGTCGAGATCACGGTGGCGAGCGCCATCGGCGCGCCCTTCCACGCTCCGGCGGCGGCGATGACGGCGTCGTTATCGGCCATCGTTCAGCTACAACCGTTCGTGTCGAGCGAAGTCGAGACACGGTTATCGGCGGGAGCGCGTCTCGACTTCGCTCGATGCGAACGGGAGTATGCGGTCATACGGGCGGCAACCCGTCGAGCAATTTGTCGAGCGTCACCGGAAAATCCCTGACCCGCACGCCGCACGCATTGTAGATCGCGTTCGCCACCGCCGCGCCCGCGCCGGAAATTCCGAGCTCGCCGACCGCTTTCGCACCGACAGGGTTTGCGCTGTCGTCGATTTCCTCGATGAAGTGGCATTCGACCACGGGCGCGTCGGCGTGAACCGCCACGTGATATTCGCCGAAATCGGGGTTTACGAACTGGCCGGTGCGCGTGTCGACCACCGCGTCCTCGCTCAGCGCATAGCCGATCCCCCAGATCATCCCGCCGACCATCTGGTTGCGCGCGGTCTTCTCGTTCATCACGCGCCCGACGTCGAAGACGCCGATCAGCCGGCGGACGCGGACTTCGCCTGTGACGGCGTTGACCGCGACTTCGGGCGAATTGAGCGCCATGGCTCGCCGGGCTGGTGCGGCGGCTGTCCTTGCCCGGCCCCAGCCTGCCGGTCGCCACGATCGGTTTGTCGACCAGGTCGGAAAGTAACGAAGATCGCGCACCGGCGGCAACCGTGCCGTCCTTCAGGACCAACTCTTCGGGCGCGGCGTTCATCCGCAATGCGAGTTCGGCGAGGATATCCTCGCACGCCAGCGCCACCGCCGACCCCGAACTGCCCGCGCCGAACGACCCGCCCGACCCGGCGCTGGCGGGATAGTCGGTATCGCCGAGCCGCACGTCGATCGCCGAGAGCGGCAGCCCCAGCATCTCGCCCGCCACCTGCGCCAGGATCGTATAGGTGCCCGTCCCGATGTCGGTCATGTCGGTTTCGATCACCGCACGGCCCTCGGGCGTCAGCGTGACTCGCGCCTCAGAATTGACGGTGAAATTGCCGCGCAACGCCGCCGCCATGCCCATGCCGACCAACCACTCGCCGTCGCGCAGCGATCCCGGTGTGGGGTTACGCTTGTTCCAGCCGAACCGCCGGGCCCCCTCGTCGTAGCAGCGCGTCATCAGGCGGGTGGAGAATGGCTTGCCGGTGGTCGGATCGACCCCGGGTTCGTTACGCTTCCTTAGCTCGATCGGATCGATCCCGACTAGCTCGGCCAGTTCGTCCATCGCGCATTCGACCGCGAAGGTGCCGACCGCTTCGCCTGGCGCCCGCACTGCGCCCGACGGGGGCAAGTCGACGCGCGTCAGCGCGGTCGTGAACTTGCGATGCTCGGCGGCGTAAAGCGGCAGGGTGCCGAACGGGACCGGCTCGAGGAAACCCTTGCCATCCTTCTGCGACGTGACGCTTTCGTGCGCGAACGCGCTGATCCGGCCGTCCCTGTCGCAGCCGATGCGGATGCGCTGGACAGTGTCGCCGCGATGATGGACCAACGCCGCGGTCTGGCGGCGCGGGAGCGCGATCTTGACCGGACGGCCGAGGTCGCGCGCGGCGGCGGCCGCCATCACGGTTTCGGGGCCGACCCCGGTCTTACCCCCGAACCCGCCGCCGACATAAGGCGCGAGAATACGCACCCTGGCC
>JAFEEZ010000019.1 GCA_018240825.1 Pseudomonadota bacterium
CGGCCGGTGTTCATAGACGTTACCGACCTCGAATTCCTCGAAATAGCGGCCCTGCACTTCACGAAAGCGCCCGGGCGCCACTTCTTTCACGCCGTCACGCATTCCCGCTGTCCTTTCCCATCGCGATGATTCGCTGATAACGCCGCACGATCGGCGCCTCCAACATGCGGCCGTTGTAGCGGATCGCGCCGCCGCCGGCCGCCGCATGCGCGGCGAGCGCGTCGCGCGCTTCGGCGAGCAGGTCGGCCGAGGGACGGAACGCCGCATGGATTGCGCCGAGCTGCGCCGGATGGATCGCCGCCTTGGCCTGAAAACCGATCGCATGAGCCCTGGCGCACTCATCGACCAGGCCGTCCGCGTCATCGAGCGCGATCCACGGCACGTCGATTGCCGGCGCCCCCGCCTCGGCGCAAGCGACGAGCAACGCCTGCCGCGCGTAGAGCAACGGATCCCAGGCCAGCGCGACGCCGAGTTCGGCCGCAACGTCGCCACCGCCGAACATCACGGCTGCAACGCCCGGCGCCGCCGCTATCGCAGGTGCGTGACGCAGCCCGAGCGGGGTCTCGATCAAAGGCACGATGCCGGCGAAGTCGCCCAACGCGCCGCGCAGCACCGCTATTTCGCCGCGCGATTCGACCTTGGGCACGAAGATCAACGCGGGCGGCGCGGGCGCCGCCGCCAGAGCGAGCAGGTCGGCGAGGCCGGTGGGCGTCGTCAGCGGGTTGATGCGGATGGCGATGCGGTCACCGATAGCGGCGATCGCGTCGGCCCGAGCCTGCGTCTTTCCGTCGGCGGGGACGGCGTCTTCGAGGTCGATGACGACCTGGTCGGCATCGCTGGCCAACGCCTTGGCGAAGCGATCGGGACGCGACCCCGGCACGAACAGAATGCTCGTCAGTCCCGCGGCGATCGGATGAGGAGCCCCCGTCATTGCAACAGATTTGTCCGGACAACTTTCAAACGTCAAGCATAAATGCGTCGATGATCGATCGACGGATGCGTCAAAATGCGGTCCCGCCCGACGGCGCCGCCGCCATCGCGGCCAGCGGGCAACCCGTCGTGCGGCGCCGATAGCTTCGTGAACGGTACGCCGACGCGTGGACGGGTCGTCCAACATTCACTCTGCGCTCGATTGCCGCGCTTGACACCGGCAGCGTTACATGAAAATTTGTCCGGACAACATCGGGGCCGAAAACGGGCCGACCGCCGACAGGTGTGTAGCCATTTAGGGAGATTGGCACATGAAGATCGCGTTGCTCGCCGCCGCCGCTGTCGGTGCGCTTTCGACGTCGCCCGCAGTCGCGCAAACCGCGCCTCCCGATCAGCCCGCGACGCCCGCTTCGGCGACCGGGCCTGATCAGGCCGATGACACGCTCCGCGATATCGTCGTAACTGCGCAGCGCCGCGCGGAACGGATGCAGGACGTGCCGATCGCGGTGTCGGCGTTTTCATCCGAACAACTCGCCGCGCGCGGCGTGACAAGCGCGCTCGACCTCGGGCAGTTCGTTCCCAATCTGACCGCGCAGAACAATACCGGACTCGCGTCCGCCAACGCCTACTTCCTGCGCGGTCTCGGCAGCACAGAGACAATTCCGACGTTCGATGCGCCGGTTGGCACGTATGTCGATGACATCTACCTGTCGCGCCAGAACGCCAACAACCTCTCGCTGCTCGATGTCGAGCGGGTCGAGGTCCTGCGCGGACCGCAGGGCACGCTGTTCGGCCGCAATACGACGGGCGGCGCGATCAGCGTGGTGATGCGCCAACCCGAGTTCGACAGGATCAGCGGCTATGCCGAGGCAGGATATGGGAGTTACAACAAGAAGCTGGTGCGCGGGTCGATCGATATTCCGCTCGCGCCGACCTTTGCGATCAAGCTGTCCGGCTATTGGCAGGAAGATAACGGCTACGTCAAAAACACCACCACCGGTGAGCGGCTCAACGACGACGACGGCTGGGGCGCCCGGTTGGGCCTGCGCGGCGAACTCGGTTCGTCGGTCAAATGGACCGCGAGTTACACGCATATCGTCGCCGATGGCGAGTATATCCTGAATTTCGATTGCGACCCGCGTAATCCGAGCAACTGCGACGGGCGTTTCGCGACGACGGGGTTGCTGCAGAAATCGGCGACGCCGCCCCTCGCGGGCGTCTTCACCGGCCGAAAATCGAATTTCCCGCTCGGCAACAAAACCGACACCGATCTTGTCGCGTCCAAATTTGACATCGCGCTCGACAAGTCGACGACGCTCAGCCTGATCACCGGCTATCTCAACCAGGGACAGCGCTACGTCCTTGACTTCTTCGATGGACGCGGTTCGCCGAGCCTCGCCGTGCCGACGCCGGCCGTGCTCGGCTTGCCGCGCGGCGGCTTCACGTTCGCCGCCGACCAGCGATCGAGCCAGTTCACGCAGGAGATCAAGCTCAACGGTTCGCTGGGCAACGGGCTGATCGATTACGTCGCGGGCGCGTATTACCTCACCGAAAGCGTGCGCGACGATTTCGGCGACTATTTCGGCACGCTCGGGCTCGTGCTTGCCGATCGCATCCTCCGCAACTCGACGGAGGCGTGGGCGGGCTACGTGCAGGCGGATCTGAACGTCGGCAAGTTCAAGTTCACAGCCGGGGTGCGCTACACCGACGAGATCAAG
>JAFEEZ010000001.1 GCA_018240825.1 Pseudomonadota bacterium
GTTAGCGGACGCGACCGCGGTTGATCAGGTTGAGCACCGCCAGAAGGATGATCGCGCCGATCACGGAATAGACGAACGTCATCACGGTAATCACATCGTTGATGCCGACGCCGAAGATCAGGTTGGCGATCACGGCGCCCACGATGCCGACGATGATATTGAGCAGCAGACCCTGCTGGCCGTCGGTGCGCATCACGATGCTGGCGAGCCAGCCCGCCAGGCCACCCACGACCAGCCAAACGAAAATTCCGACCATTGCGACCTCCTGTTACGCTTCCGGCGTTGCGCCGGTTGATACAGGAAGTTACGACTCTTCGCCGGTTTTTTTGTTCCGTCAGCGTTTCGAACGACTGATGTCGATCAGTATTTTTGCTGCCGCTCGTAGAGGCTCTTATAGTGCTGGATGCGCGTCACGCGCAGGCCCGGCATGCCCGACCGATCGATCGCGCGCTGCCAACCGGCGAATTCCTCGACGGTCAGGCTGTAACGGTCGCACACTTCGTCGACCGACAGCAGCCCGCCATTCACCGCCGCGACCACTTCGGCCTTGCGTCGCACCACCCAGCGCGTCGTTTCGGGTGGGGGCAACGTATCGAGCGTCAACGGCTCGCCGAGCGGGCCGATGACTTTTGCTGGCCTTATTTTCTGGTTCTCGATCATTCGTTACCTCGTTCGGGTCGGGGGGACCCCAAGCATTATCATCAATAACGACCGGTAGCGGCCGGACTTGAACATCCCTTGAAGCGGCTAGGTAAACGCGCCCTTCATTCCTGGCTCCACCGCGCGATCCGCACGGCCTGGCGTCCGTCGAACGCCCCCGCAGCGGGACGGAACGGCGAGTCGGCCGGCGGCGGCGCGATATGCGTCTGGATCATTGCGGTCGGCGACGCCGCCTGTCGCGCCGCCACTCCGACCAGCAGCACCGCCAGGTCGGGCGGCAGCACCGCCACCGACGCGTCATGCTCGAATCGGAGATAGCTCAAGTCCACGCGTCACTCGTCCGTCATCAACAGACCGGCTGTGTAACAAGACGAGCCTAAGGCTCGGTAAAGATGGGGGTCAGACCTGCTTAACTAGGCAAAATGGTCTCGCGTCCTTATTAGGGCCCGCAATCATGACCGGTTACGATTTCCAGTTGGGTCCCGATCTCGCGGGCAAGCGCATCGTCGTCGCGATGTCGGGCGGGGTCGATTCGTCGGTCGTGGCGGCGCTCGCAGCGCGATCGGGCGCGGAAACGATCGGCATCACGCTCCAGCTCTACGACCATGGCGAGGCGACCGGCCGGGCCGGCAGTTGCTGCGCGGGGCGCGACATACGCGATGCGCGCGCAGTATGCGACCGGCTGGGCATCGCGCATTACGTCCACGACCATGAAAGCGCATTCCGCGAAAGCGTGATCGACCAGTTCGCCGACGACTATGTCGCGGGCCGCACCCCGATCCCCTGCGTCCGCTGCAACATGGGGCCGAAATTCACCGACCTGTTCGGCCTCGCGCGCGATCTCGGCGCCGATAGCCTCGCGACCGGGCATTACGTCCGCCGCGTCGAGGGGCGGCAGGGCGCGGAACTGCATCGCGCCGCCGATCCTGCGCGCGACCAGAGCTATTTCCTGTTCGCGACGACGCAGCGCCAGCTCGATTTCCTGCGCTTCCCGCTCGGCGGCCTGCCCAAGCCGCGCGTGCGCGAACTCGCCGCCGAATTGGGTCTCGGCGTCGCGGCCAAGCCCGACAGCCAGGACATCTGCTTCGTCCCCGACGGCGATTATGCGTCGCTGGTCAGGAAACTGCGTCCCGAAGCCGGAACAGGCGGCGACATTGTCGACCTCGCGGGCCGCAAGCTCGGCGAGCATCGCGGGCTCATTCATTTCACGATCGGCCAGCGCCGCGGGCTCGAGATCGGCGGCAGTCCGGAGCCGCTCTACGTCGTCCGGCTCGATCCGGCGCGCGGGCGGGTCGTGGTCGGCCCGCGTTCGGCGCTGGCGGTGGCGTCGGCGCGGCTCGGCGAGATCAATCGCCTTGGCCCGACCGACGGCCCGCTCGCCGTCAAGGTGCGCAGCCTCGCCAAGCCGGTCCCGGCGCGCCTCGCCGGCGATCGCGTGCTGTTCGATACGCCCGAATATGGCGTGTCGCCCGGTCAGGCGGCGGTGTTCTACGCCGGCGATCGTGTGCTTGGCGGCGGCTGGATCGAGGATACCGAACCCGCGGAAGACGCGCTGGCCGCCTGATTCCGCGGCGGCGGCGAGCCGCGCGCACGATCTGGCCAAGCGCCGCCGCTTTGCTATGGCGGCGCGATGAAGGCGGAAAACAATCGCGTGTTGATCGTGGCGCTAGCGGCGAATGTCGGCATCGCGGTCGCCAAGTTCGTCGCGGCGGCTATCACGGGATCGTCCGCGATGCTGACCGAGGGCGTCCACAGTCTGGTCGATTCGACCAACCAGCTGCTGCTGATGTACGGCCGCAAACGCGCCGCCAAGCCGGCCGACGCGACGCACCCGGCGGGCTATGGACGCGAGCTCTATTTCTGGAGCTTCGTCGTCGCGCTGCTGGTGTTCGCGCTCGGCGCGGGCGTCTCGGTCTACGAAGGCGTCGTCCACTTCCTCAAGCCCGAGCCCGCCGTGTCGCCGCTGATCGCGTACGGCGTGCTGATCGTCGCATTCCTGCTCGAAGGCGGATCGACCGTGGCGGCGTTTCAGGAGTTCAATCGCGCGCGCGGACCCAAATCATGGTGGCGGGCGCTGACCTCCACCAAGGACGCGACGACCGTGATCGTGCTGCTCGAAAACGGCGCGGCGATGGCGGGCATCCTGATCGCCGCCATCGGCCTCGCGATCAGTCAGGCGACCGGCGATCCGCGGTTCGATGGAATCGCGTCGATCTTGATCGGGCTGCTGCTCGGCGTGGTCGCGATCTTCCTCGCCCGCGAGGCCAAGGGGTTGCTGATCGGTGAGGCGGCGGACCCCGAACTGGTCGACGAGATTCGCCGCGCGGTGTCGCGCCCCGGCGTGACGGGCGTCGGCGAAATCATGACCATCCATAATGCCCCCGACCAGATCGTCGCCGCGGTCAATGTCGATTTCGACAACCGGCTGAGCGCGGGCGAGGTCGAACGCATCATCGATCAGGTCGAACGCGAACTGCGCACCGCCTTTCCGGCGATCCACCGCGTCTATGTCCGCCCGCACGAAGACGCCGGCGTCAAGTTCGGCGATACGCGCGGGCTGCTGCCCGGCGCCTAGCGAATCCCGGTGATCGACACCGACGAGGGCAACTGGTCGGCCGACTTGTGCAGGTTGAGCAGCTGTTCGAGCAGCGCGATGACCTGAACGCCTCGCGTGCCGGCGCTCCCGGTCGGTTCGCATCCCGCCGCGCTGGCCGGCGGTTCTTCGGGAATGTAGAAGCGGGCGCCGCGAAAGTTCGTGTCGATCAGTCCCTTGCCCGATCCCTCGTTCACCTTGATGATCCATTTGGGCGCGCGCATTGGATTGCCCTCGCCCGCGCCGCCGCAACGCCGCCGATAATCCTCGAACGGCAGCTTGTAGACGTCGTCGCCCTCGCGGCTGTA
>JAFEEZ010000200.1 GCA_018240825.1 Pseudomonadota bacterium
CGCGCACCGCGCCGAAGCGTTCGGCCTGGCGGCGCATCAGGCGGAGCAGATCGACGCCCGGGATGCCGTCGGGATAGCCGGCATGGTTGTTGGTACGCGGGATCAGCGCCGCGCGGCTCGATCCGTTGTCGAACAGATGGATACGCAAATGAAAACGCGCGAGGTAGATCGCCGCGGTGAGCCCGGCTGGCCCCGCGCCCACGATGATGCAGTCGTCGATCTCTGCCTGCCTTGCCATTCTACTCCATAACGCGAAAAGGGCGCCAAATGTTCGCCGCCACTGTCCTGACGCTTTACCCCGATATGTTTCCCGGGCCGCTCGGCGCGTCGCTGGCGGGGCGCGCGCTGGGGGAGGGCAAGTGGTCGCTCGATGCGGTCAACATCCGCGACTTTGCGATCGACAGGCATCGCACGGTCGACGACACGCCGGCCGGGGGCGGGGCGCGGATGGTGCTGCGTGTCGATGTCCTCGCCGCCGCCATCGACAGCGTGTCCGACGGCCGTCCGATACTGGCAATGACGCCGCGCGGCGCGCCGTTGACGCAGCCCCGCGTCCGCCAACTCGCCGACGGCCCCGGCGCCATCATCCTGTGCGGGCGGTTCGAGGGTTTCGATGAGCGGATTTTCGACGCGCGGCAGGTCGAACAGGTCTCGGTCGGCGATTATATCCTCTCGGGCGGAGAAATGGGCGCGCTCGTGCTGCTGGACGCTTGCATTCGGCTGCTTCCCGGCGTAATGGGCGCGCCTTCCAGCGGCATGGACGAGAGCTTCGAGACGGGGCTGCTCGAATATCCGCATTATACCCGACCCTCGACATGGGAAGGACGCACGATCCCCGAAGTGCTGCGATCGGGGGATCATGCGAAGATCGACGCCTGGCGAAAGCTTCAGGCCGAGACCGATACACGGCTACGGAGGCCGGACCTTTGGGAGCGCCACGAGGGTGCTCGGGTTCGTTCTCCCTCTGGCGCGCACGAGAAGAAGGACGAATGAGATGAACCTCATCCAGACGATCGAGGCGGAGAACATCGCCAAGTTCAACGAATCGAAGAAGATTCCCGATTTCCGCCCCGGCGATACGCTCAAGGTCGGCGTCAAGGTGGTCGAAGGCGAACGCACCCGCGTCCAGAATTACGAAGGCGTGTGTATCGCACGCTCGAACAAGGGCATGGGCAGCAACTTCACCGTCCGCAAGATTTCGTTCGGTGAGGGCGTCGAGCGCGTCTTCCCACTCTATTCGCCGAACATCGACAGCATCGAAGTCGTCCGCAAGGGCGCCGTGCGCCGCGCCAAGCTCTATTATCTCCGTGGCCGCACCGGCAAATCGGCGCGCATCGCCGAGCGCCGCGACGTCCGCAAGGAAGAGGCCACCGCCGAATAAGCGGCCGCCGATCCAGTTTTCCGGAGGGGCGTCGGAGGGATCCGGCGCCCTTTTTTCGTGCCTAACTTCACGGGGTTCGCGAAATCCCCGGCCGAAAGGTCACAAAGGTCACGGGATGCATCGCGCGAAATGCGACGAGCCGTTTCGATCAGCACAACCATGTCAAAGAGCGTGGGTGCACTGACAGACGAAATCCTACATTGGAAGCACTTTACCGAACGGCGTCCTATCGCAATAAGGCGCCAACGCTCGCGGGTCGTCGAGCGGCAAGGGAGTCGCGTGAGGTATGCGGGCATGGTTGATTCGGCTGGCGGCGGCGGCCACGCCTGTGGTGTTGACGGGCGGTGCGGCGATGGCCGCTGACGAGGCGGCGCAGCCGCCACTGACGCTCGAACGCATCTTCGCCAGCCCCGATCTGGCCGGGCCGCAGCCGCAATCGATGAAGCTGTCGCCCGACGGCAAATTGGTGACATTGCTCAAGCCGCGGTCCGACGAAAAGAACCGGTTCGACCTATGGGCGCTCGACACCGTGACGGGGCGGGAGCGGATGCTGATCGATTCGAAGAAGGTCGGCAGCGGCGCCGACCTGACCGAAGCCGAGAAGATGCAGCGCGAGCGCGACCGCACGCTGACCGGCAAGATCGGAATCGTCGCCTATGACTGGGCGCCCGACGGCAAGTCGATCCTGGCGCCGCTCGACGGCGACCTCTATCTCGCGACGCTCGACGGCAAGATCACGCGGCTGACCAATTCACCTGGCGGTGAGCTCAACCCGGTGATCAGTCCGGCGGGCGGTTATGTCAGCTTCGTCCGCGACCAGAATTTGTTCGTCCAGCCGCTCGGCGGCGGCGCGGCCAAGGCGATGACCAGCGACGGCGCGGGGACTGTGCATTGGGGCGAGGCCGAGTTCGTCGCGCAGGAGGAAATGGACCGCCGCACCGGCTATTGGTGGTCGCCCAATGACAAGCTCATCGCCGTCGAGCGGTTCGACGAGGCGAATGTCGGCATCGTCACCCGCGCGGCGATCGGCGCGAACGGGACCAAGGTTTACGACCAGCGCTATCCGGCGGCGGGCACGCCCAACGTCGCGGTGGCGCTCTACGTGATCGATCCGACCACGGGCTCGAAGGTCAAGGTCGACTTGGGGAGCGACCCAGACATCTATCTCGCTCGGGTCGACTGGACGCCCGATGGCAAGACATTGCTCGTCCAGCGCGAAAGCCGCGAGCAGACGCAGCTCGACGTGCTCGCGGTCGATCCGGCGACAGGCAAGGCGAAGACCTGGTTCGGCGAGAAGACGCCGGCGAAGAGCTGGATCAACCTGTCCGACGACTATCGTCCGCTCAACGACGGCAGCCTGATCTGGTGGTCCGAACGCGACGGATTCGGCCACCTCTATCGCTTTACCAAGGGCAAGTGGACGCAGCTGACAAAAGGACCCTGGGTCGTCACCAAGCTGGTCGGGGTCGACCAGAAGCGCGGGCGGGTCTATTTCCTGGGCAATAAGGACGATTTCCTCGAACAGCAGCTTTATTCGGTCGATATCGCCAGGCCGAACCAGATCACGCGGCTGACCGAGCGCGGCTGGTGGAACAGCGGCGCGGTGATGGACGATGCGGCGACGCGGGTTATCGTGACGCGCTCCAACCCCAACCAGCCGCCGCAAACCTATCTCGCCGATCCGGCGGGCAAGCGCATCGCGTGGATCAACGAGAACGCGGTCAAGCCGGGGCATCCCTATTACCCCTATCTCGCACAGCACAAGACGCGGACCTTCGGCAGCTTCAAGGCGGCGGACGGGACAACGCTCTATTACGAGATGATCACGCCAAGGCTCGAGCCGGGCAAGCGTTATCCGGTGTTCTACCAGCATTATGGCGGCCCCGGCACCAGGCAACAGGTGACGCGTGGCTGGAGCAGTGCGCTCGGCCAATATATCGCCGATCAGGGTTATATCTTCTTCCAGATCGACAATCGCGGCTCAAACTATCGCGGCAAGGCGTTCGAGGACCACATCTGGCGTGCGATGGGGACGGTCGAGGTCGAGGACCAGCTGACCGGCGCGAAATGGCTCAAGACGCAGCCCTATGTCGATGGCGACCGGATCGGAATCTATGGCTGGTCGTACGGCGGCTACATGACGCTCAAGATGCTGGAAGCGAACCCCGGCTTTTATGCTGGCGGCGTCGCAGGCGCGCCAGTGACGAAGTGGGAACTCTACGACACCCATTATACCGAACGGTACATGGGCAACCCCAAAGCGGACGCGAAGGCGTACGCGGCATCGGACGCGATGGAGGATGCGACGAAGATATCCGACCCGCTGCTGCTGATGCACGGCATGTCGGACGATAATGTCGTGTTCGAGAATTCGACGATGTTCGCCGCCAGGTTGCAAGCTGCCGACCGGCCGTTCGCGATGATGTTCTATCCCGGCAAGACGCACGCCGCGGGGGGCAGCGCGCATGCGTGGCGGACAATCATGGATTTCTTCGACAGGAACGTGAAAAACCGGGGCAAGTAGCCCCAGCCCACCGGATCGATAGATTTGCTGCGCTGGACATTCCCCGGCGCAGGTTTATGCGACGCGCTGCGCACATGGGCGCTGGAGGAAGTCATGGGTTACCGGGTCGTGGTGGCGGGCGCCACCGGCAATGTCGGGCGCGAGATGCTCAATATCCTGGCGGAACGCGAGTTTCCCGCGGACGAGATTGCCGTCGTCGCGTCGTCGCGTTCGACGGGCGACATGGTCGATTTCGGCGAGACCGGGAAACAGCTCAAGATCCAGAACATCGATCATTTCGATCCCGAAGGCTGGGACATCGCTCTGTTCGCGATCGGCTCCGAAGCGACCAAGATCCACGCCCCGCGCTTTGCCGCGGCCGGCTGCACGGTGATCGACAATTCGTCGCTCTATCGCATGGACCCAGATGTGCCGCTGATCGTGCCCGAGGTGAACCCGGAAGCGATCGAGGGTTATCGCGTGAAAAACATCATCGCCAACCCGAACTGTTCGACCGCGCAGATGGTCGTCGCGCTCAAGCCGCTGCACGATGCAGCGACGATCAAGCGCGTCGTCGTCGCGACCTATCAATCGGTCTCAGGCGCGGGCAAGGCGGGGATGGACGAGCTGTTCGAACAGTCGCGCAACATCTTCGTCGGCGACCAGGCCGAGCCCACGAAGTTCACCAAGCAGATCGCGTTCAACGTGATCCCGCACATCGACAGCTTTCTCGACGACGGATCGACCAAGGAAGAGTGGAAGATGGTGGTCGAGACCAAGAAGATCCTCGACCCCAGGATCAAGGTCACCGCAACCTGCGTGCGCGTGCCGGTGTTTGTCGGCCATTCCGAAGCGATCAATATCGAGTTCGAGGACGAGATCAGCGCCGCCGAAGCCAAACGGATTCTTCGCGAAGCGCCCGGCGTGATGCTGGTCGATAAGCATGAGGATGGCGGCTATGTCACGCCAGTCGAGTGCGTGGGCGAATATGCGACGTACGTCAGCCGTGTGCGCGACGATCCGACCGTCGACAACGGGCTGAGCCTGTGGTGCGTCAGCGACAATCTGCGCAAGGGCGCCGCGCTCAACGCGGTGCAGATCGCCGAATTGCTCGGGCGGCGGCATCTGCAAAAGGCGGCATAAATGGCGCTGCGGGCCGATCTCTATTTCTCGTTCCGCAGCCCCTATTCGTATCTCGCGCTGCCGCGATGGCGGGCGATCCAGCGCGAGTATGACCTGACGATCGACCTCAGGCTGGTCTATCCGCTCGCGATTCGCCAGCCCGATTTCTTCGAGCGCAACCATCCCAACTGGCTGGGCTATACCATCCGCGACGTGATGCGCGTGGCGCAGCATGCTGGCATCCCGTTTGCGCCGCCGCGGCCCGATCCGATCATCCAGAACGTCACGACGAGGCAGATCAGCGACGAGCAGCCCTATATCCATCGCCTCGTCCGCACCGGCCAGGCGGCGGCGCGGCGGGGCAGGGGATTTGCCTATGCTGATGAGGTGACGCAACTCATCTGGGGCGGCACCGCAGGGTGGCATCAGGGCGACCATCTCGCCGGCGCGGCGGTGCGTGCAGGGCTCGACATGGCTGAGCTCGACGCTGAGGCCGAGCGCGATGCCGAAGCGCTCGATGCCGAGGTCGCGGCGAACCAGGCGGCGCTGGAGACGGCCGGGCACTGGGGCGTGCCGACGCTGGTGTTCCAAGGCGAACCGTTCTTCGGCCAGGATCGCATCGACCTCGCAATGTGGCGAATGGAACAAGCCGGACTGGAGAGGCGTGCATGACAATCGAGGGTGGGTGCCGGTGCGGCGCGGTGCGCTATACGATCGCGGTCGATCGAATTGACGCGATCTACTGCCGCCACTGCACCGACTGTCAGCGCTGGTCGGGCAGCGCATTCAGCGAACAGGCGGTCGCGCCCGAGGGCACAATCAGCGCGACCGGCCCGGTGATCGAATTCACCGTCGCCACGCCGAGCGGGGCGCAATCGCACCAACGCGCGTGCGGCGTGTGTCACACGCGGCTGTGGAACGCGAACAGCAGTCGGCCCGGGACCATCACGGTGCGGGCCGGGACGCTCGACCACAACCGTGCACTGGCGCCGCGAGCGCACATCTGGGTCAAGAGCAAGCAGCCCTGGGTCGTATTGCCGGACGATGTGCCGTCATTCGAGGAAACCCCCGCGATGGCGGAATTTGCAGCGGTCCTCACGCGCTGACGGCTGGCTTTCCCGGCCGTATCTCCCTAAGTGCGCCCGGATGGCGCGCGCGACACGATCCGACAATTGGGGTTTCCCCCGCTGGGGCGGCTATGGCTCGTCGCGTGAGGCGACCAGGGTGCGGCTGTGCGACCGGCATGGCTGCACAGAGAAAGGCGATTGTCCGGCGCCCAAATCACCCAACAGCCCCGATCGCTGGTATTTCTGTCAGGAGCATGCCGCCGAGTACAATCGCGGCTGGAATTATTTCGAGGGGCTGACCGCCGAGGAGGCCGCCAAGCGCGAAGCGGCCGAGACGCGTACCGCCAACGGTTATGCGCAGTCGAAACACAATGCCTGGGCTGGGCCGGGCGACGGCAGCCGGTCGCGTGACGAGATGCGCGCGCTGGAGCTGTTCGACCTCGACCCTGATTGCAGTTTCGACGACGTGCGTACCGCCTGGCGCAAGATGGCGAAGGGAAACCATCCCGATTTGCGCCCCGGCGATGCTGAGGCAGCGAAAAGATTTCAGGCGATCCAGGCGGCGTACGACGTCCTGCGTGTCGCCGAAGAAGAACGGACGTGGAAACCGGCGGGCTAGCTGCCGCGGCGGTTCATCAGATCCAGATAGGCGGTCAACACCGCTTCGTTGACCGGCTCCCACTCATATTGCTCGGCCGACGCATGACCGGCGAGTCCGGCGCTGCGGCGTAGGCCGTCATCTCTGACCAGCCGTTCGATCGCGTCGGCATAGGCGTTGACGTCGCGCGGGGGCACCAGAAAGCCCGTCACTCCATCCTCGACCAGATCGACCGCGCCCGTCGCGCGCGCCGCGACCACTGGGACGCCCGCCGCCATTGCTTCGGCCGTGACGTTGCCGAACGTTTCGGTAACGCTGGGGTTGAAGAACACGTCCATCGACGCGACCGCGCGGCCGAGATCGTCGCCCGACTGGAACCCGGTGAACGCGGCTTCCGGCACGCGCTCGGCGAACCAGTCGCGCGCGGGGCCTTCACCGATCACCATCACGCGATGCGGGACGCCGCGGCGCGTCAGCTCGTTCATCACGTCGGCGAAGATATCGAGACCCTTTTCGAGCACAAGCCGCCCGAGAAACCCGACCGCCACTTCCCCGTCGGCGATGCCGAGCGAGCGGCGCCATTCCAGGCTGCGCGCCGCCGGCTGGAAACGGTGGTGATCGATCCCGCGCGACCAGATCGAGATCGGCGTCGTGACGCCCCAGCTCTTGAGCAATTCGCCCGACGACGGCGCGGGCACCACGACGTGATCGGCGCGGTTATAGAACCGCGTGAGGCCCCGGATCAGCCACGGCACGACAAATCCGATGTGATAATAGGCCGGATAGGTCTCGAAGCGCGTGTGCATCGAAATGAAGCTGGCGATATTGCGCTCCCGCGCCCAGGTCAGCGCCTTGTGCCCGAGCCAGTCGGGGGCGGAAAGATGGACCAGGTTGGGCGCGAACGCCTCGAGATCGCGCTTCGTCGCGGCCGGCAGGCCACGCGCGAGCTTGTATTCGCCGCGCCCGCCGGGCATCGCGATAGCCCGCACCTTCACCAGATCGCCGGTCGGCGGGAAAGCCGGCGTATCGGTGGTCGGCGAATAGACGCGGACCTTCACCCCGCGCGCCAGCAGGTGCCCGACGAGCTTGTTGAGAGCCTGGTTCGCGCCGTCGCGGACATAATTGTAATTGCCCGAGAACAGCGCGACGCGAAGATCTTCGGGCCGCATGCGCCGCCCATAGCGGGATGAAACCGGCTTGCCTATCTAGGCCGCGACCAGATCGCGGAGGTGAACGATGGCGGACCTTTCAGGCTTTCCAGTTACGCGCAAATGGCCCGCCGCTAACCCGGATGTGCTGCAATATTACGGCCTGCCGACACCCAATGGCGTCAAGGTGTCGATCATGCTTGAGGAAACCGGTTTGCCGTACGAAGCGCATCTGGTCGACTTCGCCAGGGACGACCAGAAATCGCCTGAATTCGTTAGCCTCAATCCTAACGGCAAGATTCCCGCAATCGTTGACCCGAATGGACCGGACGGCAAGCCGATCGGCTTGTTCGAGAGCGGCGCGATCCTGCTCTATCTCGCCGACAAGACGGGGAAGTTCATCCCGGCTGATCCGGCCGCGCGGTGGGAAACGATCGCGTGGCTGATGTGGCAGATGGGCGGGCTCGGCCCGATGTTCGGCCAGCTGGGCTTCTTCAACAAGTTCGCGGGCAGGGATTGGGAGGACAAGCGCCCGCGCGACCGGTATGTCGACGAAAGCAAACGGCTGCTCGGCGTGCTCGACGCGCGGCTGGCCGGGCGCGAGTGGATTATGGGCGATGACTATACGATCGCCGACATCGGGACGTTGGGTTGGGTGCGGAACCTGATCGGTTTCTACGAAGCGCGGGAGATCGTCGGATTCGACGATTTCGCAAACGTCGCGGCATGGCTCGACCGCGGGCTGGCGCGGCCAGCGGTGGCGAAGGGACTGACAATCCCGGCACGGTCGGCGAACTGAGGGCGGGGCCTTCTTATTTGCCCTCTCCCGCTTTCGCGGGAGAGGGTTGGGTGAGGGTCTTCTTCTTTTCGAGCATGCGGTCGAGCAACGCGAGCCGGATCGACTCCAAAACGGCGGCGCGATTCGTCAGCACATCGTTGTTCC
>JAFEEZ010000201.1 GCA_018240825.1 Pseudomonadota bacterium
GCTTCGGCCAAGGATCAGCGTCCAACGAACATTCGATGTGGATGAGGTGTTTTGTTCTCGGATGAAAACCGACGACATCCAACTCGCCTTCAAACCCGCCGCGCTCACGGCGTCCTACGAGCACGGATTTGCGGACGAAATAGCCGTTAAATTCGAGCCATTCGGCGACCAAATCCTCTAGATGGTTCGACATTTAGCTATCGCCGGCTCTTCATCAACGGCTGGATTTTCGTCCCGAAATCCTCGACTCCTTGGACGAAATCGTCGAACGTCAGCAGCACGCCGCCGGTGTTCGGCACCTCGGCCATTTCGTCGAGCATACGCGCGATGCTCGCATGACTCCCCACCAGCGTGCCCATGTTGATATTGACCGCCCCTTCGGGCGCGGCGAGTTGGCGGACGTTGGTGGTGGCGTTGACCTTGTCGGCGGCGCCTTGGTCCTTGAGCCAGGCGATCGCGTCGAGATCGACCCCGGCGTTGATGTGCTTCCACCGCGCCATCGCTTCCTCGTCGGTGTCGGCGGCGATGATCATGACGAGGACGAACACCGACACGTCGCGCCCGGTCTTAGTGGTCGCCTCCGCCAGCCGCTCGTTGTTGAACGCGAACGCGGTCGGCGTGTTGACGCCCTTACCGAGACAGAAGGCATAGTCCGCCCACTTCGCCGAGAAGGCGAGCCCCTCGTCCGACGAGCCGGCGCAGATGATCTTCATGTCGCCGTCGGGCTTGGGCCGGACGAGGCAGTCGTCCATCTGATAGTATTCGCCCTTGAAATCGCTCCGCCCAGTTTCCCACAATTCCCGCAGGATACGAGCATATTCGTCCAACATCTGGTAACGGTTGCGGAAATGCTCGTCGCCGGGCCATAGCCCCATCTGGCTATAGTCGGGCCGCTGCCACCCGGTGATCAGGTTGAGCCCGAACCGCCCGTGGCTGATCGAATCGATGGTGTTGCACATCCGCGCGGCGAAGGCGGGCGGGATGACCAGCGTCGGACAGGTCGCGTAGATCTTGATCTTCTCGGTGACCGCGGCGAGCCCCGCCATCAGCGTGAAGCTTTCCAGCCCATATTCCCAGAACTCGGTCTTGCCGCCGAACCCGCGCAGCTTGATCATCGAGAGCAGGAAATCGAGCCCGTGCTTCTCCGCCGCCAGCGCGATCTGTTTGTTGAGATCGAATGACGGCATGTATTGCGGCGCGTTCTCCCAAATCAGCCAGCCATTGTTGTTGATGGGCACGAAAACGCCGACCTGCATGGGCTTAGCTCCTCAGAAACATGAGAACGATACGGTTGAAGGTGTCGGGATCGGTGACGTTGCAGGCGTGGCCGCCCCATTCCATCATCGACAGCACGAAATTGCCGTTGGCGGCCGCTAGCGCTTCGGACGCGGTATAGGGCGCGAGCACGTCGTCGCGCACGCCGAGCGCGAGCGTCGGGGTGGTCAGGTTGCCGATCCACGGCGTCGCGTCGAAGGCGGCGATTGCAGCGATTCGGGCGCGAAGCGTGGCCTCGGGCTGGAAGTGCGCGACATGGGCGGTGGCCGCGCGGTCGAGGCGATTGCCATGCTGGGCGATCCAGCTCGCCGGGAACAGGAAGATCGGCTGCGCGGCAACATAGGCGGCGGGGCCGCCGGCATCGAGAATGCGCAACCGCGCGTCGAAACAGCGCAACGTCACCGGATCGGTCTTCATCCAGCCAGTGACGACCACGAGCTTGCCGAGCCGCTCGGGCGCGATCCGCGCCAGCGCCAGCCCGATGATCCCGCCGAGCGCGTGCCCCATCAGATCGGCGCGATCGAGGCCGATCCCATCCATCAGCGCGATGACGTCGCGCGCCATGTCGTCGATGCTGGTCGGGTCGGACATGGCGCGATCGCTCTTCGCGGTGCCGCGATGATCGTAGAGGATCACGCGATGGCGCTCACTGAGCGCCGCGAGGTTCGGCGTCCAGTATCCACCCGATCCGCCCAGCCCGGCCGAGAGGATCAACGGCGGTCCGCTGCCATGCTCTTCATAATACAGGCCCCCAGCGACCGGCATCAGCCGATATGCGCCACGCTGGCGATCTCGACCAGGCAATCGGGCTTCACCAACTCGCACTTGATGCAGTAGCGCGCGGGCTTCGCGCCGGGGAAATACTCGGCATAGACTTGGTTGAACGCGGCGTAATCGCCGAGATCCTTAAGGAAGATGTGGTTCATCGCGATGTCGGCCATCGTCGCGCCCGCCGCTTCCAGCGTGGTCTTGATCACGTCGAGCACGTGCCGCGTCTGCGCCGCTGCATCGCCGACGTGGAGCACCGCCCCGCCCTCGCCCAGCGCAAGCACGCCCGAGACGTAGACCGTGTTTCCTGCCTTCGCGCCGGCCGAATAGGGCGCGATTGGGGTTGGGAATTGCGGCGGGTTGATGGGCTCGAACGCCATGACGTCAGTCCTTGCTATCGTGTTGAGGAAGTTGGCCAAACGAGCCGCAGAAATCGGCGACGGTGCTGACCCAGCCGAAGAATTTCTCGACGTTGTAGACGGTCGCATCCTGCATCGCCGGCGGGCCGAGATGGTGCGTCGCATCCTCCAGCATCACGCCGAAATATTCGAGGTGGAAGCCGTCGCGGAGCGTGCTTTCGACGCAGACATTGGTCGCGATGCCGACGAACACGATGTTTCGGATGCCACGCGCGCGGAGCGTCGAATCGAGCTGCGAATTGAAGAACGCCGAATAGCGCGTCTTATGGAGCGTGATGTCGCCCGGCTGCGGTTTAAGCGCATCGACCAGCTCGTAATCCCACCCGCCGCGCGCGAGCAATTGCCCGGCGAGTTCGGGACGCGCGCGCATCGTCTTGAGCGCGTTCGATTTGTGCCAGTTGGGCGATCCCGGGCCCCCGGCCTCCCTGTAGTCGGCATCCCAGCCGTTCTGGAGATAGACGACCTGCACCCCCGCCTTGCGCGCCGTGTCGAGCACCGTGGCGATCTTGCCGATCGTCCCCGCTGCGCCCGATATGTCGAATCCGGCGAGATCGACATAACCACCCTCTCTCGCATAGGCGTTCTGCATGTCGATCACGACGACCGCGGTCTCGTGCGGAGCGAGGCGCAGCGCTTCGGGCCGCGCCGCCAACGTTACCCCATTCTCACCGGCGCTGCCGGTCGTCACCACGTCCATTTAGACGAAGCTGCCCGTCCCTGGGGCGAAACGCAAGTCAGGCGGCGCTGGCGAGCTTGTAATCCTTGTACCGCGTTCGCAGCTCGTTCTTGAGGATCTTGCCCGTTGCGGTGTGCGGCAAGTCGTCGACGAACAGGATTTCGTCGGGCAACCACCATTTGGCGACATGCCGGGCGAGGTGGGCGGTGATCTCCTGCGGCGTCACTTCGCTGCCGGGTTTGCGGACGATAAGCAGGATCGGGCGTTCGTCCCATTTGGGATGATACACGCCGATCGCCGCGGCCTCGAGCACGCCCGGACAGCCCACCGCGGCATTCTCCAGATCGACCGAGCTGATCCACTCGCCGCCCGACTTGATCACGTCCTTGGCGCGGTCGGTAATCTGCATCGTGCCGTCGGGATGGAGCACCGCGACGTCGCCAGTGTCGAACCATTGATCCTGGTCGACCGCGTCCTTCTCCGCCTTGAAATAGCGTTTCACGACCCAGGGCCCGCGCACTTGCAAGCGCCCCGAGCTGAGCCCGTCGCGCGGCTGCTCGCGATCCTCATCGTCGAGCACGCGTAGTTCGATTCCGAAGGGGATTTGCCCCTGCTTGCTCACGAGATCGAGCTGTTCGTCGAGCGTCATGTCATCCCAAAGCGGCGGCGGCGTGCCCGCTGTGCCGATCGGCGAAGTTTCGGTCATCCCCCATAGATGCTTGACGACGACGCCCATCCCCATGATCCGCTCGATCATCGCGCGCGGCGCGGCCGACCCGCCGATCGTCACCTGTTGCAGGTGCGCAGGCGCCTCGCCGGTCGAATCGATATGCTGGAACATCGCCAGCCACACCGTCGGCACCCCGGCCGAATGCGTCACCTTTTCCTGGTTCATCAGGCGGCAGATGACGTTCGCTTCGTTGGTCGCCGAATAAACCAGTTTCGCGCCCGCGAGCGCGCAAGCAAAGGGCAGCCCCCATGCGGCGGCGTGGAATAGGGGCACGACCGGCAACACGACCGCGCGCGGGCTGAGGTTGAACACCCATGGCGCGACCTCCGCCATCGCATGGATCACGGTCGATCGGTGCTCGTACTGCACGCCCTTCGGGTTTCCCGTCGTCCCGCTGGTGTAGCAGATCATGCACGGGTCGCGCTCCGGCCCCTCGTGCCACGCATAGTCGCCGTCCTCGCCATCGAGCAAAGCCTGGAAGCCGTCGGGGCCGAGATCGTCGAACGCGACGTAATGCTCGATGCTCGTCCATTGCGGCTTCAACCGGTCGATGATCGGCTGGAACTGCTTGTCGTAGAACAGGACGCGGTCTTCGGCATGGTTGGCGATGTAAACCAGCTGTTCGTCGAACAGCCGGGGGTTGATCGTGTGGATCACCCCGCCCATCCCGATCGCGCCATACCAGGCGGTGAGATGATGGTGATGGTTCATCGCCAGCGTCGCGACGCGGTCGCCGGGCTTGATGCCCCATTTTTCGAGCCGCTGCGCAAGCTTGCGCGCGTCGCGGTGGATGCCCGCCCAGTCGGTCCGCGTCTCGCGCCCGTCGGCCCAATAACTGACCAGCTCGCGATGCCCATGCTCGCGCGCGGCGTGATCGAGCAACCGCATCACGCGCAACTCGAAATCCTGCATCGCGCCCAGGCTCATCACTGCTCTCCCGCTTTGTTTCCGGCGCGCAGTATTCCGTGACTAACCCACCAGCGCAAGCCGCTGCGGCGGCGCGATCGCAATCTCGGCCGACCGCACGCCCGGCATCGACGCGATGCGATCAGTCAGCTCCGCATCCAACAGGAAATCCCGGCCCAAC
>JAFEEZ010000202.1 GCA_018240825.1 Pseudomonadota bacterium
AAGATGCGGTAGCTTTCGGTCCCTTCCGCCAGCCACGCGTCGCGGTCGGCAGCGGGCGAGGGGAGTTGCTTGGGATAGAAGCCGCCCTTGGCGCCGGTCGGCACGATCACCGCGTTCTTGACGCGCTGCGCCTTCATCAGCCCGAGGATTTCGGTGCGGAAGTCGTCGCGGCGGTCGGACCAGCGCAGCCCGCCGCGCGCGACCGGGCCGGCGCGCAGATGGATGCCTTCGACGCGCGGTGAATAGACCCAGATTTCACGCCACGGCAGCGGAGCTGGAAGGCCCGGCACTTTATGGCTGTCGAGCTTGAACGCCAGCGCTTCGTCGGCCGCCGGGGTGAACGCGTTGGTGCGCAGGGTCGCCGCAATCACGCCCTTGATCGCGCGCAGGATGCGGTCGTCGTCGATCGCCGAGACGTCGTTCAGGCCCTTGGCGATCGCTTTTTCCGCGAGTGCAATGCCGTCGCCGCGCGTTCCATCCGGCGCGTGCGCGGCGAAGAAGCGGTCGATCAGCGCCTGCGCCACGTTGGGCGCGCGGCGCAGCGCGTCGACCACGGTGGTCAGGCCATAGGACATGCCCGCCTGACGCAGATAGCGGAACCAGGCGCGGAACAGCACGGCGGACGAAGGCGCCATGTTGAGGTCGACGATCAGCCGATTGAACGCGTCGTTTTCGGCAGTGCCCTCCAGCACTTGCGCGATAGCGGTTTCCAACACGGCGGTATCGCCGTCGAATACGTTGGCGGCGCCCCCGGCCGCCTCGATCAGGAATTCGTGGATGAACCCCTGGTTGTCGTCGGCGAGCGCGGTCGGCACTTCCTCGATCACGCGGAAACCGAAATTCTCGAGCACCGGAACCGCGTCGGACAAAGCGATCGCGCCGCCCAACCGATAGAGGTTGAGTCGCGCCTGGCCGTTTGCGTCGCGATACAGCCGCACCGCGCGCTCGCCGGGATTTTCCAGCGCGGCGAGGCTCAGGATGTCGCGCGCCGCCTCGTCGGCGGTGTTCACCGTGCGATAGCTTTGCGGGAAGCAGTTCGCCCAGCGCAGCGCGAGCCGGGTCGCGCGCCCGGGATCGACGTCGGCCAACGCCGCCTCGACGCCGGGCGCCCAGCCGCGCATCATCCGCGCGAGCCGCAGGTCGAGCGCCGCCTCGTCGGGCATTGCGTCGTTGCCGCGCAGGTCGATCGTGTAGCGGATCATCGCGATCACGTCGTCCATCGTCACCGCCCAGTTGAGCAACGGGCCGCCAGCCGCGTCGCTCAGCATGTCGCCGATCGCCAGACGCCTGGCCGTGGTAAGCTCGTCGCGCGGCAACCACACGAACGCGAACAGGTGGCGGCCAAGGATCGACTTCGCCATCACCAGCTTGGGCCGCGGCCGGTCCGCGAGGCTCATCGCGGTCAGGGCGACGTCCTCGAGCGCCTGGGCGCTGAACGCGATGAGCAAGTCGTGCGGCAGGGTGGTCAGCGCATGTTCCAGCGCCTTGCCGGCGTGCCCCTTGGGATCGAATCCGAACTTTTTCTGTAGTTGCGCCAGCCGGGTCCGGAGCAGGGGAATGTCGTCGGGCGGGGTGTTGAGCGCGGACGAGGTCCACAGCCCGGCATGAATCGACAGCCCGGTCACCTTGCCGCCATCGCGGACCGGCACGACGATCAGGTCGAGCGGAATATGGCGATGGACTCCGGATATGAAATTGGACTTGAGCAGCAACGGCGCGTCGTTGCCTTCATCGAACCATTTGACGGCGAGCGCGCGCGATGCTTCGGCCAGAATCGGCGCGTCATGCTTGTTGCGGCAGATGCCGAGCGGCGATTTCGCGCCTGCCTCGCGCCCGAACCTGGCGTGGCCGAGCAGGGTGAAGTGGCGGTCGAGGAACCAGTCGAGCAGCGCGGCCCCCTCGCCAGACAGGGTCCTTGCGTCTTTCGCCATCGCATCCTGCAAGGCGACCCAGTCGCCCACCGCGGCGCGAACATCCTTGAGATTGGCTTCAAGAGCGGCGATCAGGCTACGGCGCTCGCGCGCATCGGCGCGCTCCATTTCGATGTAGATCATCGATTCCGGGTTGCCGTCGCCGACGCCCATCAGGCCGCCATGCGGGTCGCGGCTGACCGGGATGATCGGGTGGATGATGCGGTCGACCGCAATGTCGTGGGCGGCGATCGTCGCGGCGATCGAATCGACCAGGAACGGCATGTCGTCGTTGACGATCGCGACCCGCATGCGGCGGTTGGGATCGTTCGCCGCAATCGGCTCGATGACCATCGTCGGCGCGCCCGGCGGGCGGTTGTAGGCGGCGGTCGCGACAAAGGCGGCGGCCTCCGCGCGCTCGGTCTTGCCGAACCCTTGCAACTCGCCCGGAAGCGCGCCCTTGATCAGCCGGTCCGCGAGGGCGTCCGACAACGATTTCAGATTGGTCTTGGCCATGCCGCAGCCCTACGCCGGGCGCTCGCGAGGCTCAAGGTTCGTTTCAAATGTTACTTGGCGGCCTTTAGCGTCCGCGCGGCAAGTCCGCGGTCTTTGACCACCGACGCGACGATGTCGACCGTGCCGTCGCCCGTCGCGCGGCCGAGCAGTACGACGAGTTCCCCGGCCTCCAGCCCTGTCGCGAACTCGACGCTGGCGAGCACGAGCCGTTCGGCGATGCCGGCCAGCGGATCGCGGGCTTCGGCCTTGGCGGGGTTGCGGGCGGCGCGTTCGGCGGCGACGACCGCCTTGATGCCGCCCTCGACGGTTTCGAGCACGCCGGTCAGCTGTCCCGTCGGTATCGCGTGACGCCGAGCATGGCTCAGGACCGCCGCAAATTCCGTCAGACGCGCCTTGTCGTAGTTGGCGCCGAACACCAGCTTGGCGACCGCCGTCATCGGGGCGCGGAGCTGCACCGTCACACCGGCGTCTTCGAGCAATTCGCGGTAGGTTTCGTCATCATCGTCGGCGGCGAGACCGAAATCGTGCGCGCGGCCCAGCGCGCGATACAGGGCCGCGCGGCTGCGCGTGTCGGCCGCAGTTGCGGCGGTCGCGCTTTCCCGCGCCTGGTGAAGCTTGCCGGCAAGGTCGTCGGCGACTTCCTCTTCAGCCTCGGACGCGGCTTCCGCCGCCGGACCGTCGGCCCAGACGGGGGCGTTCGCGACCGGCTTCGGCGCGGTGCGGAGAGCGGCGTCGACTTCGGCGTCCAGGCTCGCCTGGGTCGCGGCGTCGACCATCTCCTTCCAGTTGATCACGCCGTAGATGAAGTCGATCGTGTCCTCGTTCGACGAGAACGGCATCAGGATGCCGCGATACATCGTGTTGTGCCCGCGCAGCCCCATGAACTCGGCCTCGAAGCCGATCGGCGCGCGGTTGGCGATGATCTGGAGATAGTGGTCGGTCAACCGCGACAGCAGCGAGCGGCTCGGCACCTGCGAGATGTGGGTGATCGACTTGTCGTGACCGGTTTCTTCACGCAGCGCCGCACCGAGATAGGCGATCTTTGGGTCGTCGATCCCGCCCGAGAAGTCCAGCAGCACCGAATGCGGGCCGAAATCGGCGATGTTGGCGGGGTCGAGATCCTCGATCGACGGGTAGGCGCGGCCGCGCAGCAGCGACACCCAGTGATTATAGGCGCGCACGTGCATGCGGCGCTCGTCGGTGCCGATGATTGCGGGCGTGGGTTCGTCGACTGCCGAATCGGTCGTGCCGCCGGTCACCTGGTCGGCGTCGTCCCGGTCCTCTTCAAAGCCGCGCTGCGTATCCATGCACCAATCCCCACGGGCGAAATGCGCCCCTTCGTCGAGCGCGTTCTGCGCCCAACGTGGTAAAGGTTGCGTAAACTGAATATGGGCTATCTGGCGCGACCAGCGACGGCCTTGTCAGCGTTGGGGAGACCTGATAATCGCCGCCGCCTTGCCGCGCCCCCGGGGCGCGCGCGGGCCGCCTTAGCTCAGCTGGTAGAGCATCGCATTCGTAATGCGGGGGTCACAGGTTCGAGTCCTGTAGGCGGCACCATTGCGACGAGTTATTTGCGGCCCTTAATCAACGCATATCGTTGTTGCGACTATACGCGCAGCGTCCAGCCGCGCCGGATCAGCCGCAACGTGATCGCGATCGACACCGTGCCCGCGAATACCGCGTAGAGCATCGACGCCCAGCCGGGAGGCATTCCAGTCCGGGTGATCGAACCGTAAACCTCTCCGCCAAGCGTCCAGGCGCCGAAGTGCTGGATCAGCACGATGGTGACAAAATCATGCACGACGTAGAGCGTCAGCGCAGCACCGCCCAGCGTTGCGATCAGCCGCGCCGG
>JAFEEZ010000203.1 GCA_018240825.1 Pseudomonadota bacterium
GGGGTTCTTCTCCTTCCTCGGTCTGGCGCTCTTGTTCGGGTTGTCTGCCTGACCATATCGGCGCGATGCCGCTTCATCTCAGCAAGGTTGCGTTCGGCGTCGCGAGTCTCGATCAATTCGTCGCGCGCTGGAAAGCGCGGGAGTGCGAGCCGCCCTATGAACTCGGCACGCGCTACCTGCCGAAACGATGGCGGGAAATTGCCGGTCAGGGTTCGCTCTACTGGATCCTGAAACATCAGCTGATCGCGCGTTCGCCGATTGTCGGCTTCGGCGATCTGCCCGGCGGGCGCGTGGCCGTTCTCCTCGATCCGCGGCTGGTGCTGGTGCAGGCGCGGCCCAAGCGCGCGCATCAGGGCTGGCGGTATCTCGATCACGTCGATGCGCCGGCCGATCTCGGCGCCGGCGGTGAAGGCGTCGGCGCGCTGCCCCCCGATCTGATTGGTCGGCTCACCGATCTCGCGCTGCTTTAGGGGCTCGCGTCCGCTCCGCACAGGATCGGCCCGCCAGCCTGCGCGTTGGTCGTGCACTTGGCGCCGCCGGCGACGACGATCCGGCCGAGCCCTGTCGAGGTTAGGTCGGCGGTGAAGCGGGCGGTCGCCTGCGTTTCGCCCGGTCCATCGAGCCGCACGACTAGATCGCTGACGACCAGCGGGATCGCCATGATCGTGCCCGGCCCGTTCGTCGCCATGCGCGCGCGCCAGCTCCTGCCCGCCAGCGCGACGTTGCCGGCGCCGATCACGGTGACCGACAGCTCGTCGCTGTCGATGCCCTTCGCGTCGATCGAACCCGCGCCGCTGATCTGAAAATCGAGCTTCTGGCTTCGCAGTTTGCCGCTCGCGACGAGCTTGCCCCCGCCCAGCACCGCGGCGGTGCGCAGGGCCGAGGTGACCAACGTGATGACGGGGGCCGGACCGCTCGCCTTGCCGCGCTCGCCCCAACCGCCGGTCCCCTTGCGCACGATCAGCGTGGTTCCCTGCACCTGGATGTCGAGGTTGGCGAGCACGTCGGCATCGCCGCTTGCCTTGGCCGAAGAGCCGGCGTTGCCAACCGTCAGGCGAACGTCGAACGGCCCCTCGACGCGGATGCGATCGAAACTGGTGATGGTGTAGGTGCGATCGGCGGCGCTCGCTGGAATCGCGAGCGCGGTCAATATGAGACCGAGGACGATGCGGAACATGGCCAAGCATCGCACCGCCGGGGCAGCGCGCGCAAGCGCAAACGGCGGCCGACGCCGCTTCAACTACAGCTGATGCTGCCCGACCCCATCCTGCTTGTTGTGCACTTGGCGCCGCCGGTCAGCGTCACGTCGCCTGACCCCATCACGTCGACCTTGGCCGGCCCGGCGACGGCGGCGGTGACTCCGCCGGATCCCATCACGCTGATCTCCGCCTGGTTGAGCGTCAGCCCGGGCGCGTCGATATCGCCCGATCCCTGGATCGAGAAGGCGCCAGTCTTCGCGCTGCCGCTCGTGCTGACACTACCCGATCCGGTCAGCGAGAAGTCGGCGCGCTGAACGTTCATCGAGGCGATCGCCATGTCGCCCGATCCGGTCGCCTCCACCTTGAACGCGTCGCCCTCGACATGATCGATCGCCATGTCGCCCGACCCGGTGGTGCTCGCCGCCGTGATCCGCGGCATCGTGACATAGATCTTCAGGCGGCCGCGATCGCCGCCGCGCCAGCTGAACCCCGAATTCGGCTTGCGCCTGATCTCCAGCGTGTCGCCGTTCCTGGCGATTTCCAGCCGTTGCATGATCCCGGTGTCGCCTTCGGCGCGGACCGAAAAGCCAGACCCGACGCGGACGTCGACATCGTCGGGTCCGGTCGAATCGACCGCGTTGAACGCGTCGATCGCGAACGTCTTGCTCCCGTTGACTCCGCTCGCGGCGGTCTTGGCGTCGCCGTTTCCGGAACAGGCGGCGAGCGGGACCAGGACGAGCAGAGCGAGGGGGCGCATGATCAATCTCCGTTGTGTATTGCTATAATAACACACGTGGAGGGTGGGTCAACCGGTCATGCCCCGCAGCGTACTTGCGCCTTGCCCAAGCGTGTGACGGTGCAGCGCGCGGCGCGGCCCAGATCGACCGCGCCGCTGCCGACGAACGAAACGTGCGCCAGCCCGTCTACCGTCGCGCGGATGCCCCCCGATCCGGCCGCCGACACATCGGCGCTCGTGGCGTGCAGTCCCGCCGCCAGCAGGTTGCCCGACCCGCCCATGCGGATTTTCAGGCTGCGCGCCGACCCCGAAGCAGTGATGCTGCCCGATCCGCCCAGCGAGAAGTCCGCGCGATCGACCGCCAGGCTGGCCAGCGCCATCGTGCCCGATCCGCCGAGCGCGGCGTCGAACGCGCCGCCCGGCACGCGGTCGACCGTCATCCGGCCGGATCCGCCGAGCGTGACGCCGGACAGCCGTGGCAAGGTCACGACGAACCGGATCTGTTTCTCGAGTTTGCGATCGGCGTCGCGGTTGTCGAAGCGTCGTCCGATGTCGAGCGATCCGTACGTCCGCACGACGCGCAAATTGGCGAACGCGGCTGCGGGGCCGGTCGCGCGCACCGACCAGGCGGGACCGACCCGCACGTCGATCGCGCCGGCCAGGCCGAACCCGACCCTGTCGAAATCGGCGACACGATAGGTGGTGGCGTCGCCCTGGCGCTCGCCCGGCAAACCGGGGCCGCGATCATACGTGTCGGCGGCGATCACGGTGGCGGCGATCAAGGGCAAGGCAAGTAGGGGCAACAGGCGCATCGGCTCTCTCCAATCGGTGTGGTGGAGAGATGATGCACCTATCGATTACGTATGTAAACAGACGATGGGACATACGAAAGGGCAGCCCCATCGGGACCGCTCTTCGCATTCCACGTTACTTCGTCGCCATTGCGCGGGGCGGAGCGACGAAGCAATCCACGCCCGCAGAGCGGCATGGATTGCTTCGCTACGTTCGCGATGGCGGGAAAAGTAACGTCAGGCCGGCGCCTTGTCCTTGTTCCAGATCGCCGCCGCCTTGCGCAGGATGTCGAGGATTTTCTCCAGCGCACCCTTTTCGTCGGTTTCTTCCATCGCGCCCAGTTCGCGTGCGAGCCGGCTCGCGGCGGCTTCGAAGATCTGGCGCTCGGAATAGCTCTGCTCGGGCTGGTCCTCGGCGCGGAACAGGTCGCGGACCACCTCGGCGATCGACACCAGGTCGCCCGAATTGATCTTTGCTTCATATTCCTGCGCGCGGCGCGACCACATGGTGCGCTTGACCTTGGGCTTGCCCTTCAGCGTCTCCATCGCTTCCTTCATCGTCTTGTCCGACGAAAGCTTGCGCATGCCGACGCTCTCGGCCTTGTTGGTCGGCACGCGGAGCGTCATCCGCTCCTTTTCGAAGCGGAGCACGTAAAGCTCCAGCTGCATGCCGGCGATTTCCTGCTTCAGCAGCTCAACGACACGGCCGACGCCATGCTTGGGGTAAACGACATAATCACCGACGTCGAAGGACAGCGCCTTGGCAGCCATGTAACTTCAACCTTTCCATTGGGATTGCCCAAATACGCAGCGGCGCCGCAAATGACGCCGAACGCGGGCTGTTATGATGCGTGTGTCTCCACACGAGAGACTCATGAAGGGCTCTCGTCCTGCCCTATTTAACAGAGTCGCAATAAAATTACCAGTGTTGGATCGAACAGATTAGCCGAGGCTAATCTGTTCGATCCAACCCGGCCGGTGGGTCGCGCGGCCAACACAGCCGATGGCGGCCTTGCCGCCGGCAAAGCCGTCGGCCGGATCGCGCTGCGCTCGTCCGCCGCCCGTACTCGGCCGCGCGACGTCGATCAGCTGACGCTAATCGCCTCGGCCGAGCCTAGTCGCCCTGCCCCGGCTCAGGCGAAAAGTACTTGTCATATTTCCCCTCTTCGCCCTTGTGCTCGTCGGCATCGGCGGGGGTCTGGTCGTTCTTGCGCGTGACGTTGGGCCATTGCGCGCTGAACGTATTGTTGAGCTCGAGCCACTTTTCCAGCCCGCTCTCGGTGTCGGGCAGGATCGCCTCGGCGGGGCATTCGGGCTCGCACACGCCGCAATCGATGCACTCGCTGGGATTGATGACGAGCATGTTCTCGCCCTCGTAGAAACAGTCGACCGGGCACACCTCGACGCAATCCATATACTTGCAGCGGATGCAGGCATCGGTGACGACATAGGTCATGGCGGTTCCTCGGGGTTGGGCGTTGTCGGCTAGCTATGCCCGTCACGGATTCGCGTCAATCGATCCGGGCTTGATGCGAGACGTTCTTAGTTAGGGGTCGCCCGGCATCAGCTCCTGATAGCAGCCCTGCGCCTCGCTCGGGGGCCCGCGCCTGACGGGGAGCGCCTCGACCCGGATCGTGCGCACGCGCCCTAGGTGCGTCGCGAAGGTCAGGATGTTGCCGACGCGCACCGGCGCCGCCGCGCGATCGATCGGCCGTCCGTCGATCCGCAAATGGCCGGTTTCGGCCATGCCCTGCGCGAAGCTCCGCGTCTTCACGATCCGCGCGAACCACAGGAACTTGTCGAGGCGGATGCTGTCAGCCACGCCAC
>JAFEEZ010000204.1 GCA_018240825.1 Pseudomonadota bacterium
ATCCGCCGGAAAAGTTCGCGCGGGTGTTCACGGCGGCGCGCGCGAAGGGGCTGCGGCTGGTCGCGCACGCCGGCGAGGAAGGGCCGCCCGACTATGTCCGCCAGGCGCTCGACATTCTCGGCATCGACCGGCTCGACCACGGCAATCGCAGCCTCGAGGATCCGGTGCTTACCGCGCGGCTGGCGCGCACGGGAATGACGCTGACGGTCTGCCCGCTGTCGAACGTCAAGCTGTGCAACGTGCCGTCGATCGACGAGCATCCGATCGACCGGATGCTGCGCGAAGGGTTGCGCGCGACTGTCAATTCGGACGATCCGGCCTATTTCGGCGGCTATATCGGCGAGAATTACCGCGCCGCAGCCGTTGCGCGCGGGCTCGGCAAGGCGGAACTCGCGACGCTTGCGCGCAATTCGTTCCTGGGCTCGTTCCTGAGCGACGACGAGGTCGCGGGACATCTCGCGCGGCTCGACGCTTATGTCGGGGAGAACGCCTGATGCCGGTCTTCACGCCGATCCCGCACGACGAATTCGTGAATCAGGTCCATGCGCTCGCCGCGGCGCTCGTGCGGGACGACTGGACGCCGAGCTTCATCATCGGGATCGGGCGCGGCGGACTGGCCCCGGCGGTGTATCTGAGCCATGCGACCGGGCTGCCGATGCTGTCGGTCGATCATTCTTCGCAGGTGGAGGATTTCTCCGACGCGCCGCTGATCCGCCTGGCGGCGCGGACGCGCGAAGGCGAGCGGCTGCTGTTTGTCGACGACATCAACGATACGGGCGCGACGATCGGCAAACTGCGCGCGGCGCTGGCGACCGCGGGCGCGGCGCGCGACAGCATCCGGTTCGCCACCTTGCTCGACAACAAGCGCTCGGCGGAGCAGGTCGAATATCGCGCCGAGGTGATCGACCGCCAGACCCGCAAGGACTGGTTCGTGTTTCCGTGGGAAGCGGTGGCGCCGCAATCGTCGCTCGACGCGGATGCCGCGGAAGTACCGGAGCGGATCGCCTAGACCAATGCCGCCAGCGCCTTCTCCACGCCGTCCATGGTGTAGGGTTTGGTGAGGCGGGGCCGCCCGGCATGTCCGTCGGTGATTTCGTCGCCGCCGCTCGACAGCACGAACGGAATGCCCCGCTCGGCCAACATGTCGGCGACCGGCCAGCTTTTCTCGCCGCCCGACAGGTTGATATCGAGTATCACCGCGTCGGGGTTCTCATCGGCGATCGTCGCCAGCGCAGATTGCACGGTATCGCACGCGCCAACGCACTCCTTGTGAAGCGCCTCGATGAAATCCTCGAGCATCATCGCGATCAGCGGCTCGTCCTCGACGATCAGGATGCGGTGGAGCGGCATGCCGTCGCTGTGTCAGCCGGCAGGCGCCGCGGCAAGCACGTCGCGCGCAGCCTCGGCCAATTGCTGCACCGAAAACGGTTTGGGCAGGAAGGAAACGTTGTCGAGATCGATCGACTTGCGCAATTGCTCCTCGGCGTAACCCGACATGAACAGGATCGGCAGATCGGGATAGCGTTCGCGCGCGTGGCGGACCATCGTCGGGCCGTCCATCGTCGGCATCACGACGTCGGAAATGAGCAGGTCGGGCCGTTCGCTGGCGGCTAACAGTTCCAGCGCGGCTTCGCCATGTTCGGCGGTCAGCACCGTATAGCCCTGCCGCGTCAGCGCGCGTTCGGCGACGACGCGCACCATGTCCTCATCCTCGACCAGCAGGATCGTGCCCGTGCCCCACAGGTCGGCGGGCCGGTCGCGGGCTTCGACGCGCTTCGCGGGGGCTGCGGCGCCGGCGGTGTGGACCGGCAGGTAGATCGAGAATGTCGCCCCCTGCCCCGGTTTGCTGTCGGCGAAGATGTAACCGCCCGACTGCTTGACGATGCCGTAAACGGTCGAAAGGCCGAGCCCGGTGCCCTTCCCGACTTCCTTGGTCGTGAAGAACGGCTCGAAAATCTTGCCGACGATCTCGGCCGGAATGCCTGCGCCGGTATCGGAAATCTCAAGCAACGAATAGTCCGCGACGGGCAGGATGTCGTTCCCCAGCTTGCGCACGTCGGCGGCGCTCACCGCGCGGGTGGCGATGGTCAGCGTCCCGCCGACGGTCGGGTCCTTCGCCGTCATGGCGTCGCGCGCGTTCACCGCAAGGTTGACGACGACCTGTTCGAGCTGCCCCGGATCGGCGCGCACGGGGCCGAGGTTGCGGCCGTGCTTCACCTCCAGCTTCACGGTCTCGCCCATCAGGCGCTTCAGCAGCTGGGACACTTCGGAAATGACGTCGGGCAGTTGGAGGACCTGGGGCCGCAACGTCTGTTGGCGCGAGAATGCCAGCAATTGCCGAGTCAGACTGGCGGCGCGGTTGGAGTTGGCCTTGATCTGCTGGATGTCGTCATAATCGCTGTCGCCCGGCGAATGGCGCATCAGCATCAGGTCGCAATGCCCGATGATCGCGGTCAGGATATTGTTGAAATCGTGCGCGACGCCGCCCGCGAGCTGGCCCACCGCCTGCATCTTGGTGGCTTGCGCCACCTCGCGCTTGAGGCGAGTCTCCTCGCCATTGTCCTTGAGGCTGAGCAGCACTGCGGCGTCGCCCAGCCCGCGCGCGCCGGCGATGGTCAGCGCGACCGGCTCGTCGGGATGGTCCTTGAGCCGGATCGCCATATCCGCCGAATGCGTCGCGCCGTTGGCGAACTTGCGCACGGCGTCGGCGACCGCCGCCTTGTCCTCGCGCACGACGAGGTCGCCGGGATAGAGCGGCGGCTGGTTCGGGTCGACCTGGGCCGCGCGCACGAACGGATCGTTCATCTGGACGAAGCGGCCGTCGCGATCGACCAATGCCAGCCCGACCGGCAGCAGCGAGATCAGGCTTTTGACGTGCGCCGCCGCGCTCGCGCCGATCGCCGGCTGACCGCTTTCCTCTTCGTCGAGCAGGGCGACCAGAATCGGCGCATCGTCGCCCTCGAGAAACGGGATTTGAATGATGCGCAAGGGATTGCCCTTGTCGCCTTCGCGCTCGAATCGCACCTGACCCTGCGCGTCGGCGGTCAGGAAACGCGCGAAGTCCCGGCCGACGACGACGCTTTCCTCGTGCCCCATCGACCGTTCGCGCAGGACGCGATTGGCGGCGAGCAGCTTGCCGTCGGGCGCGATCAGCGCCGCCATGATCCCCGCGGCGGCCAGCCGGTCGCCGGTCGGCCCCGCTATCAATGCCTGAACGTCGGCGGCGGCATTGAGGCCGACGGCGTCCTGGAAACGCCATACCAGCATATCGCCGGCGTCGCCTGCGCGCTCGATCGCCGCCGCCATTGGGCGTCCGCGCGATGCAAGGCGATCGACCTGCGCCGACCCGTCACGCCACGCGGTGCGGCCCGCGCTTGCAAGGTCGGCCATTCCGCCGCCGTCCAGCGGCAGCCCCGGAGGCGTCGGATAGCCGTCGAACCGCAGGCGATAGGCTTCGTTGGCGCAGATCAGCTTGCCGGCGCGATCGGTGACCGCGAGCGCGTCATCGCTGGCCGAGGCGAGCGTGCGCGCAACGCTCCAGTCAGTTTCACGCTCATCCTCGGCCGCTGTGGGCGCGAAACGCGACCACGCGAACGCGGCGCCGGTCAACACCAGCATCGCCGCGGCGAACCCCCCTGCGATCTCCAGGCTGTGCAGCACCAGCAGCGCAATCGACGCCGCCGCCACGCCGCACAACGCGGCCACGATGAGCGCCTGGCGCTGGGCTTTAGCGGGTGAGGTCAGGGAGGCGGGACGCGAAGCCATCGCGCCTCCTTGTGGTGACGTTGCGCGGCAGGTCAAGCTACACCGTCACCCCGGCCTTGCGCCCGGGTTCTCCGCGGTCTCGCAGTCAGCTACGCTGCCGGCGTGTCGCTCCCGTTCACCAAATGCGTACGCGCTGCTCCGGCGCGAGATACAGTTTCTGGCCGGGTTGCGGTTTGAACGCCGCGTACCACGGGTCCATGTTGCGCACGATATTGGCGCGCTGTTCGCTCGGACTGTGCGGGTCGGTGAGCAGGCGCTGGCGCAAATTCTGCTCGCGATAGTTGCGCCGCCACACCTGCGCCCAGCCGAGATAAAAGCGCTGGTCGCCGGTATAGCCGTCGAGCACCGGCGCGGGATTGCCGCCCAGCGACTTCCTGTAGGCGTCATACGCGACCGACAGGCCCGCAAGGTCCGCCGAATTTTCGCCCAGCGTCAGCTTGCCGTTGACGTGCATCCCCGGCAGCGGCTCGTAGGCGTCATATTGCGCGGCGAGCATCGCCTCCAGCTTGTTGAACGCCGCGACGTCGGCATCGGTCCACCACTGCGTCAGCTTGCCGGTCTTGTCGTACTTGGCGCCCTGGTCGTCGAAATGGTGCGACAGTTCGTGCCCGATCACCGCGCCGATCCCGCCATAATTGATCGCGGGATCGGCGTCGGGGTCGAAGAAGGGCGGTTGCAGGATCGCCGCAGGGAAAACGATCTCGACCATGCCGAAATTGGCGTAGGCGTTGACCGTCATCGGGGTCATTCCCCATTCCCAGCGCTGCAACGGCTTGCCGAGATGGCCGAAATTGTAATTGTGCTGCCACTCGTTGGCGCGCCAGTTGTTGCCGAACGCATCACCCTTTGTGATCGTCAGCGCCGAATAGTCCTTCCACTTCGACGGGTAGCCGATCTTGGGGGTGAAGGCGGCAAGCTTCTCATGCGCCTTTTTCTTGGTTTCGGGCGCCATCCACGAGAGTTTGTCGATCCGCGCGCCCATCGCCGCGATGATGTTCTTGACCAGCTGGTCGGCGACCGCCTTGGTCGCGGGCGGGAAGTATTTCTGGACGTAGATCTTGCTGACCTCGTCATCCAGCGAACCGGTGGTGAACTGGACCGCGCGCTTCCACCGCGCCTGTTGTTCGGGCGTGCCCGACAGGACCTTGCCGTAAAAGGCGAATTGCTCGTCGTCGAACTGCCTGGGCAGGACGTCGGCGAAATTGTCGAGGCTGCGCACCAGCAACTGGTCCTGCAACACCCCGAGCGGCGCGTCCGCAACCAGTTTGGCGATGCCGGCGATCGCGCTCGGCTGCGCCACGATCAGCGTGTCGACCGGTGCGCCTTGCTTCTTGAAATAGGTTGCGAAGTCGAAGCCCGGCGCAGCCTTTTCCAGATCGGCCACCGACATCTTGTTGTAGGTCTTGTCGGCGTCGCGGCTGTCGACGCGAGTCCAGCTGACCTTGGCGATGGCGGTTTCAAAATCGACGATCGCCTTGGCGCGCGCATCGGCGTTCGCCTCGCCAGCCAGCGTCAGAACCCTGGCGAGATGCGCCTGATAGGCGCCCTTGGTCTCGGCGAGCTTGGCGTCGTTTGACAGGTAATAGTCGCGATCGGGCAGCCCCAGGCCGGATTGACTGAGGCCGAGCGCGTAAACTTCGGGGTTTTTGTCGTCCTGGCCGACATAGGCCGCGAAAGGCCCGCCGACGCCAGCGCTCGACGCTTCGGCGAGCAGCGCGGGATAGGCCGCCCTGGTAATCGCTTTGATCCTGCCCAGCCACGGCTGGATCGGCGCCATGCCCTTGGCGTCGATCGCCGGACGATCAAGATAGGTAGAATAAGCGACGCCGATCTTCGAATTGGGATCGCCCGCCACCCCCTCCAGGATGCCCTTGGTGCGCTCGTCCGACAGATCGCTCAGCAGGTTGAACGAACCGTAGTTCGACTTGTCGGCGGGGATCGGCGTGTTCTTCGCCCAGGTTCCGTTCGCGAAATCGTAGAAATTGTCCCCCGGCGCGACGCTCTTGTCCATGCCAGCGGTGTCCATCCCGAAGCTGCCGAAGGTCGGCGTGGCGGCGGGCGCCGCGGCGACGGTCTGCTGTGCGACGGCGATTCCTCCCAGCGCGGTGGCGGCGAGCAGGGCGAAGATGAAAGGCTTCATAAAATAGCGATCCCCTTGACGGAAAGCGCGTGTTCTACGCCGGCGATACGCGCAGTCAATCTTTGGAAATTGCGCGTTTTTCAGCCGCGCTCGCGCAGGATCCGGCCGGCTTCCTTCTTCCAGTCGCGTTCCTTGATATGCTCGCGCTTGTCGTGCGCCTTGCGTCCCTTGGCGAGCGCGAGCTCCAGCTTAGCGCGGCCGCGCGAATTGAAATAGATCATCAGCGGTACCAGCGTCATCCCCTCGCGCGCGACCGCGCCGTGCAGCTTGTTGATCTCGCGCTCGTGCATCAGCAGCTTGCGCGGCCGTTTCGGCTCGTGGTTGAAGCGATTGCCGTGGCTGAATTCGGGGATATTCGAATTGATCAGCCACACGCCGCCATCGGGCGAAACCTCGGCATAACTCTCCGCAATCGACCCCTCGCCGAAGCGCAGCGACTTCACCTCGGTCCCGGTCAACGCAATCCCCGCTTCGAACGTCTGGTCGATCGAATAATCGAACCGTGCGCGCCGGTTCTCGGCGACGATCTTCTTCCTGTCGAACGTGGGCGGCTTGGGACGCATGGGAGCGCGCATGTAGGCCCGCGCCGCCCGGTTGGGAAGCGCTACCGCACCGTCAGCGGATCGTCCCCATAGCGGTTCGGGCCCGGCGTGCCCGGCTGACACAAGAGGACGATCATCAATATCATCACGATGAAGCCAAGCATCCCGATACCCCAGACCCCAGCAAAGGATTGCATCACCGGTCGCATTGCTTCCCGCGCCTGGTCGGGCGTCATTTCGGGACGGATCGTGGCGAAGTTCTTGAAGAAATTGGGCATCATCACTGCGGAAAGGATCGGACCCGCCAGTCCCAGCGCAAAATAGGGCGCGGCCCACCAACCCGATCTATCACTGTCGTGCAGCCGCCGCACCACCGCCGCCGCGATCAGCACGATCATCAACACCGCGCCTACCGCGCCGACCAGCATCCAGTTCTGCATCATCGGCGCCATCACTTGGTTCATCATCTGCTGCATCGCTTCGGGATGCTTGTTGAAATAGTCGGGATCCTGGTTTGCCATCGGGGCCATGCGATCGAACATGCTGGTCATCAGCGGGATCGCGATGACCATGCTGCCCACCATCTGGGCGGCATAGACGATCAAGATCCACAACCAGAACGGCTGACGATTCTCGCGTCCTGAAAAATCCGCGAGTCCAGTAAAATGGCGACCGAGCAAGCTCATGACGTTTCTCCCCCGTTTGCCGGTGCGCCGTAACGGTTGTCCCCCGCCTGGCTTGGCAAGCTACAAAGTATGACCAGCAGAACCAGCGACGCTAAGTAGGCCAGGTTGCAGAGCATCATCACGCCGAACGACGCGAAGTCGATCGGCGGCCCGTCGAGCGCGTTCGACGCCGGAGCAGCCGACATCACAGCGAAAACGTGCATCATCCCGACCAGTCCGGCTATCAACAGAATTGGAGTCGGCGCGCCCCACCACCCCGACCGCCCGCTATCATGCAGCCGACGCGCAACCGCGGCGGCGAGCAGAACGAT
>JAFEEZ010000205.1 GCA_018240825.1 Pseudomonadota bacterium
CGTCGACGACGACTGGATCAGATTCCCTTGCGCGAACTGCTGGCGGTTGGCCTTTACCATCACGCCCGACCCGACCATCTTGGTGGGGGAGACGCTGACGCTGGACGCGATGACGTCGGCAAACTCGGTGCGGCTCTTCTTGAAGCCGTTGGTCGCGACGTTCGCCAAATTGTGCGAGATGGTGTTCATCTCGGACTGCGAGGCCTGGAGGCCGGAAAGCGAGGTGTAGAAAGACATGATGCGTTACTCCGAGGGGGGTCTTTTGGTCATCCGACCTGACGGACGGCGGAAATGTCGATCGCGCCGAGCCCGGCGACGTTGAGCTTGGGGCTGCCGCTGGCGATGTCGGTCACCGACGTGACCGGCGCCCAGACCAGCGGCCGGGTGGTCACCGCCTTGCCGCCGTTGGTCGCCGTGGCGATGACTTTGAACGGTCCGTTGCCGGCGGCCTGACCGCTGTCGGTCGCGCCGTCCCAATCGAATTCGGTCGTGCCTTTCGCCGCCTGCCCGAGGTTCATCGTCCTGAGCGTCGCGCCGCTGGCGTCCTGGATCGTGACCGTCACGTCGGTGGCGTCGTCATCGAGTTCGACCGCGCCGGCGATTCCGCCGGTGGTCCGCGCGAACGCGGTGCCGCCTTCCGTCAGGACGGTCTTGCCGACATACGCCATCGCGTCGCTGGTCGACGTTCCGGTCAGCTTGGCGGCGATCGTCTTCAGCGTCGACGCCATTTCGGTGATGCCGGACAGCGACGAGAATTGCGCCATCTGGGCGACCATCTGGGTGTTGTCGACGGGATTGAACGGATCCTGGTTCTGGAGCTGTGCCGTCATCAGCTTCAGGAAGTCGGCCTGGCCGAGCGTCTGCGACGACGCGGTCGAAACGGTCGGCGTCGTCGTTCCGGTGCGCTTGATGCCGAGGTTGGCGAGCGTCGTGTCGAAGGTGCTGGTCATTGACTTACTTTCCGAGCTTTAGCGTGTCGACGATCAGCGACTTGGCGGTCTGCATCACCTCGACATTGTTCTGGTAGCTGCGCGACGTCTCCATCATGTCGACTAGCTCGCGCGTCTCATCGACGTTCGATTCCCAGACGTTGCCGTCCTTGTCGGCGACAGGATTGGTGGGGTCGTAGCGTTTGGTCGGCTCGCCGCCGGCGGTGACGATGTTCTCGACATCGACCGTCGCCATCCCGCTCGCCTTGTCGAAACTGGTGCGAAACACCGGCTTGATCGTGCGATAGGCGGTTTCGGGCGAACTCGCGACCGCGCCGGCATTGGCCAGATTGGACGCGGTGGTGTTCATCCGCACGAGCTGCGCGGACATCGCGCGCCCCGACACCTGGAAGATCGAAAGCGGTCCGTTGGGCATGGCTTATTCTCCCCTGATCGCGCGCGTGATCTGGTTGATGCGGCCGTTCAGGAACGCGAGCGTCGTCTGGTACTGGACGGCATTCTCCGCGAACGCGGTCTGCTCGGTCGACAGGTCGACGGTGTTGCCGTCGAGGCTGGGCTGCAGCGGCACGCGGTACATCGTCGCATTCTTTAGTGCGCCGTCGATGCTGCCGCCGTCAGTCGCGGACGACAGCGCCTTCTGGAAGTCGATGTCCTTCGCCTTGAAACCGGGCGTCGACGAATTGGCGATGTTCGAGGCGAGAATATTCATGCGCTGACCGCGCACTTCGAGCGCCGCCCCGTGTATCCCGAACAGACTGTTGTCGGCCATGTGCCGGTCCTCGCGTTAAATCCTGCGCGAGAGTTCAGCAAAGCCCGTGCCAATTGCCGTTGCGGCGCAATTCCGCCGTCGTGGGAGGGTCCAGGCGGCAAAGGATTGCCGGCCGGCGGCAAGGCGATTGCCGGTTTGCGAGCGGCGTTGCCGGTCGTGCGGCGGCGCCGGCGAATTGGCCCGCGCCTTGCACAGCCATCGCGCATGATCACGCCCGACGCGCTTGGCCCCTATCTCGATCCCGCTGCGATCCTCATCGTCGCCGGCGGCACTCTGGCGGCGACCGTATTGCGCACGCCGTTGCGCGATATCGGCCGCGGGATCGCCGCGTTGACGGCGCTGCCCCGCCGCACGCTCGATGCGACTCCGCTGGTCGACCAGGTCGCCGCGCTGGGCCGTATCGCCAGGCGCCACGGGGTCCATACGCTCGACCGGTCGGTGGTCGCCGACAAGGATGTGGCCGCCGCGATCGCCGCGATCGTCGACGGCGCGGCGCCCGCCGACGTCACGCGTTTGCTCGACGAACGCCGCCGCGCGCGCATCCTGCGCCACGCCGGCGCCGCCGACATGTGGGCCGGCATGGCCGAGGTTGCGCCAGCGATGGGCATGGTCGGCACGTTGATCGGGCTGGTGAAGATGTTCCTGTCGATGGCCGACCCCGGCGCGATCGGCGCGGGAATGGCGGTCGCGTTGCTCGCAACGCTGTACGGCGCGCTGATCGCCAACCTGGTCGCGATGCCGATCGCCGTCAGGCTGCGTCGCCGCGCGCGCGCCGAGGCGGAGGAACGCTCGCGCCTCGTCGCGCCGCTCGCCGCGCTCGCCGCATATGGCCAGCCGAGAGCCGCAACGATGTCGGTGGTCGCCGCGTGACCGAGGACGCGGTCCTTGACCCGCCGCCGGGGCGTCCGCTGTGGTTGTGGACGCTCGCCGATCTGGCGTTGCTGTTGATCGGCTTTTTCGTGCTCGTGCAGGCGACCGACCGCCAGGCGCTGGCGAGGGGACTGCGCGAGGGGTTCGGCGGCGAGGCCGTCGACACTGCGACGATCCCCATCCCGCTCGCGGCCGCCGCTGCGTCGTTCGCGCCGGGCTCGGCCATACTGCTGTCACCCGACACGCTGGTCGACTTCGCCATCTCCAGCCTGCGCGACCCGCGCGCGAGCCTGCGCGTGAGCGGCGGCGCGGAAGGGGCGGGCGACGTGGATCCCGCGACCGGCAGCGCCGATCTGCTTGCGACCGATCGTGCTCGGACCGTCGTCGCCTATCTCATCGGCCACGGCGTCTCCGCCGACCGCATCCTCATCGCCCCAGCGGGTGGCGGACGCCGCAATGCGCTCGTCACCGTCAGCTTCACCGGCGATCACAACCCCGGGACGAAACCATGATCCGTCTTATTGCCACCGCCGCCGCTGTCGCCGCCGCCACGCCCGCGATCGCGCAGAGCTTTCAGAGCACGACGCTGATCGACAAGGCCGTCGCCGGGTTTACCGGGCGCGGGATCGGCGAGGACGGCGGCGCGCGCACCGCGGTCGATGCGCGGCTCAAGCTCGCGGCGTGCCCGATGGTCACGATGAACTGGCGCACCCCCGCGCACGACTCGGTCGTGGTGGCGTGTCCGGACCCCGAATGGCGCATCTACGTGCCGATCCGCATTGCGGCGCCATCGATCGTCGCGCCGAGTCCGCTCGCCCCGCCGCCGCCCGCCGCCGCCAAGCCGTCGATCGTGATCAAGCGTGGCGATCCGGTGTCTGTGGTTGCGGGAACGGAAGGTTTCTCGGTCACGCGCGATGGCGTCGCGGTCAACGACGCGGCTGCCGGTCAACGCGTGCTGATCAAGATCCAGGACGGCAAGCCGCCGATCCAGGCGATTGCGATCGAACCCGGCAAGGCGATGATTCCGGGCGGAGAATAATTTTTTCTAAATGTTTTCGACAGGCGGTCGTTTGATGGTCCGAATTACTATCAAGGTGGACAATGGTCGATCCGATTGGACCGAAGGGCTCGACGCCCAACGACCTCCGCGTCGTCCCCGTTACGCCCGTGGCGGCGGCGCCGAAGGTTGCGCCCGTGGTCGGCGCCGAACCGCCACTGTCGCCAGCCACGCAACTCGCGACGCAGCTCGCGGCGCAACCGCCGGTGGACACCGACCGCGTCGCGCGGATCAAGCAGGCCATCGCCAACGGCACCTTTCCGATCCTGCCGGCGACGATCGCGGACCGGATGCTCGCGCTGCGTTACGACTGGATGGCCGATGACAAGGCGTGACGGCCTGATCGCCGTGATCGACGCGCTTCACGCCGAAATTGCGGCGATGAAGGCGAAC
>JAFEEZ010000206.1 GCA_018240825.1 Pseudomonadota bacterium
GATCGGCCGGGGGGTCGACGTCCGCGGCTATATGGCGTGGTCGCTGTTCGACAACCTCGAATGGTCGCTAGGCTATTCGAAGCGGTTCGGCATCGTCCATGTCGACTATGCGACCCAGGAGCGCACGCCCAAGCGCAGCGCGCGCTTCTACAGCAAGGTGATCGCCAGCAACGGGAGGAACCTGACATGACGCGCCGGATCGTCATCTGCATCGCCATCCTTGCCGGCCTGATATCGATGCCGGCCGCGGCGCAGGCCAGCGCCACGCGGTTCAGCGCGATGACCTATAATATCCGGCTCGAACTC
Organism: Pseudomonadota bacterium; assembly: GCA_018240825.1. GTDB lineage: Bacteria > Pseudomonadota > Alphaproteobacteria > Sphingomonadales > Sphingomonadaceae > Sphingomonas. The sequence goes on from JAFEEZ010000206.1 coordinate 307, forward strand.
GCCACGGACGGCGTCAACAACTGGCCCAACAGACGGGCGGCGGTGGCGAGCCTGATTCGCTACTACGCCCCCGATCTGGTGGGTCTGCAGGAGGTGCTGCCGCAGCAGCGCGCGGCGATCGTCGAGGATCTGCCCGACTACACCTTCGTGGGGGCGCCGCGCGACGACGGCAAACTGAAGGGCGAAGCGTCCCCGATCGGCTTCCGCCGCGCGCGTTACACGTTGCTGGCGTCGGGCACGTTCTGGTTGTCGCCGACACCGGACATTCCGGGCAAGGGCTGGGACGCGGCCTATCCGCGGGTCGCGACCTGGGCGCGCCTTGCCGACCGGAACGGCTTGCGCCTGCTGGTCGTCAACACCCATCTCGACAATGTCGGCCAGACCGCCCGGCTAGAGGGCGTGCGCTTGATCCGGCGCTGGATCGAACGTCACCGCGCACGGGGCGAGGCGGTTGTCCTGATGGGCGATTTCAACAGCCCGGTCGGCGATCCGGCCTATAGCGCGGTGGTCGCAGACGGCGCCGGCGCGTTGCGCGATACGCTGACGATCACCCGCACCCCGCATTTCGGACCGGCGGGAACGTTCAACGCGTTCAAGATTGACGAAGCTGCGGCCAGCCCTATCGACCATATCTTCGTCAGCGGCGGCGTCGCTGTATTGCGCCACGCAACCCTGACCCAGCAGGATGGCGGGCGGCTGCCGTCCGACCATTATCCGGTGCTGGCCGACCTGTGCGCCGGACGGAGATGCTGATCCGGTTCGGGCGCCGCCGCCGCCCGGATCGCGGTCGCGCCGACGCGCGTGTCGGCCGCGATCAGTTTGACGGGGCTTTATCCAGCCAACCGCCGGTGAAGCCGATCCTCTTCAGCCCCCGCACGATATGCGGATTCCGGCGCATCACGCGCCACACCAGACCGCTGCGCTGATTTTCCAGCATCGTCACGATCGGCCCCTGGTCGATGCCGAGGTGATCGTTCGCGAACCAGCCGAGCTGCGGGTCGACCGTTCCGCTGCGCGACCCGGCCTCGACGAAGGTGAAGCTGGGGTTGAAGGCGTCGCGGAACCCGTACCGGGTGTAGAGCCGGTCGCCATATTTCGCGCGCATCGCCATCAGCGCTGAAATCGTCACCTCGGGCGCGAACGGGATCGCCCCCCCCGCCGCGGTCGGAACGATCGTGCCGTCGTCGACCACCCGGGTCGCGCCAACCCCCCGCGCGGTATAGGTATAAAAGGTGCGCGGCGTGCCGCCGACCGAATAACACAGGCGTGCGGCGATCGGACCGTCCGATGCGGTCCAGCCCCAGAAATCGGCGCCATAACCGGTCCATCGATTGGGATTGGCGATGCCGTAGGCGCGCTGGGCCAGCGTGGCCCTCCGGCTGTTCTCGAAATAGTCGATGCCCTTCGACGCGATGAACGGCTCGCGGATGCCGCGAAAGTCCACCCAGACATGGCTGTACTGGTGCCCGAACAGCGGCTCGAACTGAAGGTATTCCTGCCCGAAATACGTTCCCCAATCGCGGTCCAGGCGAGCGGCCCAACCCTGGTCCCACGCGTCCTTGCCGACCGGATGCGTGGGCGAGCCCAGCGCCAGCACATAGACCAGCATCCCTTCATTATAGCCGATCCAGTCGTGCGATTCCCACCCGCGCTCAGGCTTCCATCCCATGGTGATGCCGTGCGAATCGGTCAGGTTGGCGGCCTGCGTGCCCGTCCGGTTCCGCTGCGCCCAGGACCAGTCGACCCGGCGGTAGATCTTTTCAGCCAGGGCGCGGATTTCGCGTTCGACCGGGTTGGCGCGGTCGAAATAGCTTTGCGCGAACAGCACGCCGCCCAGCAGCAGGCTGGTGTCCACCGTCGACAATTCGGTGGTGCGGTATCGTGTGCCGTCGTCGTTCTTCAGGAAATGGTAGAAAAAGCCCTTATAGCCGGTGACGCCCGCGGGGCCGGGACCCTGCGGCGCGGACCAATAGAAGCGCAGGCAGTCGCGCGTCCGCGCCGCCGCCACCTTGCGCGTGACATAGCCGCGCTCGGCGCCGATTCCATAAGCGGTCAGCGCGAACCCGGTCGCCGCGATCGAGGAGAAGGGATTGCTGGGCCAGCGGTCGGGGGCGAGGCAATGTCTGGTGTCGGTGGTGTCCCAGAAATAGCGGAAGGTGCGCTGGCTCAGATCTTCAGTGAACGCGGCCTCGGCGACGGCTGCGCGGCGCTGATCCGTCGCTGCCGCCGCGTTCGCGGACACCAGGAGCAGCGACAGGACAGCAAACCGGGCCCGGAACATCTTACCTTCCCTTCACATATTCGGGAGCGCGCAGTCACTTCGCGGTGACGGCGCGCTCCCACGATATTCCCAGGCGGGCCGTGTTCAGAATTCGAAGCCGGCCGATACCTTGAACGTGCGCGGAGGTCCGTCGATGTTGAAGTTCGTCGGCGTCCGCAGCCCGGTCGATGAGTTGAAGCCGTTGTAGTTGCGGTCGTTGAGCACGTTGATCACGTCCGCCCGCACCCACACGCGCGTATTCTTGCTGATGAATCCGATCGGAATGTACTTGGTCGCCGACAAATCCCATTGGCGATAGCCCCAGAGACTGCCGTTTCCTTCGGCCTCGATCGCCTTGATGTCCTTCGTTCCCGGTGCGCCGACACCAGGCGTGTTGACGAACGATTTGAGCCACACCGGCGATGCGATCTGGAATTTGGTCGCCAGCGTGATGCCCCATGGAATGTCGACCGTGCCGGCCATCACGAACCGATGACTGCGGACCCCGGCCGACCGCCGGGTCGGATAATCGTCGATGCTCGCATAATCGAGCGCGAACACCTCGCCGAACTGCCGGTTCTCGGTCGCTTCGGTATAGGTGTAGGTCGCATCGATGCTCCACGGGGAACTCGCGGTGTAGCGCTTGATCAGCTTGAGATAGGCGGTGTCCGCGTTGGTCTTGAGACCGTTTTCGCCGATGATGATCGACCCGAACGGCGACGGCGGATTGCCGAACGGCGAATCCGGGTTGCCCGTCGCCGGGAAGAACAGGCCGCCGGGCCGGCGATTGCCCAGCAGATAGACGAACCCGTCACGGCTGAGCACATGCGAATAGCCGACCTCCGCCTCGAACAGGCCAAAGCGACCGCGCACGCCCAGACTGAACTGATCCGAATAGGGCATCTTCAGGTCGTTCTTGATGAAGCGCAGCTCGCGCCCGGCGCCGGCCGGCAGCCCGGCGATCAGCGCGGCGCGCCCCGCCTCCGTCAGGTAGACGGAATTGAACGGAATGCACGTCGCGCTGGGCGTACAGGTGTTGACCGTGTCGCCCGGGACGATGAAGTTGAAGGTCCGGCCGGCCGCCTGACCCTGCGCCAGTTCCTGCTGGATGAAATCGAACTGCGTCCGGTCGTACGAGCGGCCGTAACCGCCGAAAATGGTGAATCGGCCGTCCTTGTCGATCTTGTAACTAAAGCCGAGCCTCGGCTGCCATGCGCCGGTGAACGCCTTTCGGTTGCTGCCGGTCGAGATAAAGTCGTTGATGTTGTAATTGGCGCCGATCAGGTTGGGATAATTGGCCGGGCCGACCGCCGCCACCTGCGCCGCCGGATGGACATAGTGCAGCCACGCCGGCGTCCGTTCGTAATCCCAGCGCAGGCCGATGTTGAGCGTCAGCCGGTCGGTGACGTCCCAATCGTCCTGCAGGTAGACGCCGAACTGGAAGTTCTTCGACCTGATCTTCGCATCGGTGAAGCCGCCGGCCAGCGCCTGGAAGCTCATCTGATAGGGGGTCGTCGTGTTGAGCGTGGTCGCGCCCAGCGGCGTGAAATAACGGAAAACCGGGTTGAAGCCGTTGAGCTGCAGCGAATTGAGCGTGACCCATTTGGCCTTTAGGCCGGCCTTGAACGTGTGGCCCGAC
>JAFEEZ010000207.1 GCA_018240825.1 Pseudomonadota bacterium
CGACGACATTGCCGACTGGATCGCGCGATGCGCGAGCTGATTTCCTTCCCCTGCGAGGGCGATATGCTGACCGGCACGCTCGACGACGCGGCGGGCGCGGCCGGGCTGCTGATCGTGTCGGGCGGCAACGAGATACGCTGTGGCGCGCATCGCGGCATGGCGCTGCTCGCGGCGCGGCTGGCGGCGGACGGCATTCCGGTATTCCGCTTCGACCGTCGCGGGATCGGCGATTCGGAAGGCGCGAATTACGGTTATGCGGAAAGCGGCCCCGATATCGCGGCCGCGGCGCGGGCGTTTCGCACGGTCGCCCCCAACGTGAAGCGCATCGTCGGGTTCGGCAATTGCGACGCCGCGACCGCGTTGGCGCTGTTCCATCGCGAGGCGGGGATCGACTTGCTCGTGCTCGCCAATCCATGGATCGGCGACGAGGAAGACGGCCTGCCCCCCGCCGAGGCGATCCGTGCGCACTATGCCGGTCGCGCCCGCGACCCCAGGCAATGGCTGCGGCTGGCGACCGGCGGGATCAATATCGGCAGGGCGATCAATGGGTTACGAAAGGCTGCCAAGACCGCGCCGCAGTCCGGCAACCCGATTGCCGAACGGATGATCGTGGCCCTGGGCGACACGCCGCACCGCTTTCTGCTCGCCAATCGCGACAATACCGCGATCCGCTTCGCCCGCGGCTGGCCCTATGGCGGCGACAAGCGCGAACGCGCGACCGACAGCCACAGTTTCGCCCGGGCTGGTGATATGGACTGGTTGATGGATCAGATACGGGAAGCGCTCAAATAGCGTCATTCCGCCGCTTCGGCGATCTTTTCGAAATCCGCCTCGGCCAGAAACCGTTCGGCGTCGAGCGCGGCCATGCACCCCGTCCCCGCCGCGGTCACCGCCTGGCGGTAGACTTTGTCCATCACATCGCCGCACGCGAACACACCGGGCACGCTGGTGCGCGTCGATCCAACCTCCACCTTGATGTAATGATCTGCGTCCAAATCCAGGTGCCCCCGGAACAATTCCGTCGCCGGATGGTGCCCGATCGCGACGAACCCGCCCTCGACGTCGAGCCGCGACAGCTCCCCCGTCACCGTGTCGCGCAGTTCGAGCGCGACCAGCCCCGCCGTCCCGCCACCATCGACGAAACTCTCGACTTCCTTGTTCCACTGCACCTTGATCTTGTCGTTCGCGCGGAGCCGTTCCTGCAGGATCTTTTCCGCCCGCAACGAATCGCGGCGGTGGATCAGCGTCACGTCGGGCGAATGGTTGGTCAGGTACAGCGCCTCCTCGACCGCGGTGTTGCCGCCGCCGATCACCGCGACCTTCTTGCCGCGATAGAAGAATCCGTCGCACGTCGCGCACGCGCTGACGCCCTTGCCCTTCAACGCTTCCTCGCTGTCGAGCCCCAGCCATTTGGCCTGCGCGCCCGTCGCGATGACCAGCACCTCGCCCTCGTAAACGTCGCCGCCATCGCCGACGAGCCGGAATGGCCGCCGCGTCAGGTCGACTTCGACGATCGTGTCCCACATCATTCGTGTGCCGACATGCTCGGCCTGCGCCTGCATCTCCTGCATCAGCCACGGACCCTGGATCACATCGCGGAAACCGGGATAGTTCTCGACATCGGTGGTGGTGGTGAGCTGCCCGCCGGGCTGGATGCCCTGCACTACGATCGGCGCGAGGCCAGCACGCGCGCCGTAGATCGCGGCGCTCAAGCCCGCCGGCCCCGAGCCAAGGATAAGCATGCGAGTGGTATGCGTAGTCATGCGCCAAATCCTAAGGGCGAAGCGCCCGACGGTGCAAATGTGGCGCGCGGCTTATCCACAACAAGATAGCGCGCCGGGGTTATCCCGCCATGCCCGGAACAATGCGCGTGATGTCGAGAATCGCGGGTGCGACGCCGCGCCACCACGCGCTCGACGCGACGAACGGCTCGACCACATTAAGCGGCGCCATGACGATCAGGCAGCCCAGCGTCACCGGGTGGACCCGTCCGATCGTCCGCCGGTCGTGAACCGCCAGCGCGACCAGGAACAGGTCGGCGATCAGGTTAGGCGCCATGTCGGTCAGCGGAGGAAATTGCGGCATCGGGGTCGCGTAGAACCAGCGCGAGATCGCCGGCCCGACGAGCGCCACCGCCGCCGCCAGCATGAAGCGGCGATGCCGCTCGATATGCCGCGTGACCGACCCGATGCTCGCCGCCATCAGGATCGTGAAGCTGGTGATGTCGACGACGTTATACAGCGCGAAGTCGTAGGGGTTCGCCTCTCCATTGGCGATCCGCCGCTGGATCGCGGCGATCGTTAGTGCCCAGCCGAGACCGATCATCAGCCCCGATAGCGCGAAGCCCCACAACCCCCATTCGCGATGTCGCGCGGTCCGCCCCTCCGCGACCAGATGCGTCTGCCACGCAAACAGCGCGATCCAGGCGAAGAACGCGGCGCCGTGGATGTGGAAGATCGGCGCGAATTTTCCTGACCCGGTCAGCACCGGCCCGAAATAGGTGGCGGGGAAGCTGACCAGCACCATCGCCAGCATCAGCAAGGCGCTGCGCGAATAGAATCGCGTGCGTTCGGGTCGCGTCCCCGCGGCGGCGAAACTTGCGTCGGTGGCCATGTCGCTCTCCCCCCGGAGTGTGCGTAAAGTAACGCGTCTTGCGGCAGTCGCCTAGGATTGTTTCGAACCAGATATGACTTCAGGGGATTTCGAACAGTCCCGCCGCGCCCATGCCGCCGGCCGTGCACATCGACACGACGACGTAGCGCACCCCACGCTTGCGCCCTGCCATAAGCGCGTGGCCGACCAGGCGGCTGCCGGTCATGCCGAACGGGTGCCCCACCGCGATCGCGCCGCCGTTGACGTTGAGCTTGTCGGGGTCGATCCCCAGCGTGTCGCGGCAATAGAGGCATTGCGACGCGAACGCTTCGTTGATCTCCCACAGGCCGATGTCGCCGACGCTCAGCCCCGCGCGCTTGAGCAATTTGGGGATCGCGAACACCGGCCCAATCCCCATCTCGTCGGGCTCGCACCCAGCGACCTGAAACCCGCGATAGATGCCCAATATGTCCTTGCCCTCGGCTTCGGCCGTCTTGCGCTCCATCAGGATCTGCGCCGCCGCACCGTCGGAGAGCTGGCTGGCGTTGCCGGCGGTGATGTTCCTGCCCTCCTTGATCACCATGCCGTCCTTGAACACGGTGCGCAGGCCGGAGAGGATTTCCGCCGTCGTCCCGCCGCGAATGCCCTCGTCCTGCGTGACGGTGACTTGCTCGGTCCCGGTCTGGTTGCCTTCCTTGTCGAACACTGCCTTCTCGACCGTGATTGGGGCAATCTCCTCGGCGAAAGCGCCCTTCTGCAGCCCTTCGTACGCGCGCTGCTGGCTCATCGCTGCGAACTCGTCCTGCGCTTCGCGCGAAATGCCGTAGCGCTCGGCGACCACCTCCGCGGTCTCGATCATCGGCATATAGGCATAGGGTTTGGCGGCGATCACCGAGGCGTTCTGGTACGGCTTAGGCGCCTGTTTCATCGTCAGCGTGATCGATTCCATGCCGCCGGCCAGCGCGACGTCGAGCTCGTCGCACATGATCCCCCGCGCGGCGAGCGCGATCGCGGTCAGGCCCGATCCGCACTTCCGGTCGAGCGTGAAGGCCGGCACGCTGCTCGGCAGGCCGGCCGCGAAGATCGTGTTGCGCGCGACGTTATAGCCCTGCGTGCCCCATTCGTTCCCCGCGCCATAGAACACGTCGTCGATCCGCGCCGGATCGACGCCCGCCCGCTCGACCGCCGCGTTCATCACGTGCGCGCCCATCACCGGCGCTTCGGTCGCGTTGAAATAGCCGCGCGCGGCCTTGCCGATGCCCGTCCGGGCGGTGGACACGATGACGGCTTCGCGCATGCTTCTCTCCCCTGTTTCGTTCGCCTCTAGCGCGCACCGCAGCGCTCGGCCACACTGCGCGCATGACCGAACCGCTGACCGCCCGCTCGCTCCTGTTCGCCCCCGGCGATTCCCCCCGCAAGCTGGAGAAGGCTGGCCTCAGCGCCGCCGACCTCGTCATCGTCGACCTGGAGGATGCGGTCGCCGAAAGCGCCAAGCCCGACGCGCGCAAGGCCGTGGCCGAGCACCTCAAGACTACGCACCGCCGCCAGCCGCACTGGGTGCGGATCAACCCGCTCGACACGCCGCATGCGCTGCCCGACTTGGCGGCGGTGGTGCCCGCCAAGCCCGACGGCATCGTCCTGCCCAAGGCGACGCGCGCCGATGCCGAGCGGCTCAACCATTATCTCGACGCGCTCGAAGCCGCCGCCGGGCTAGAGGTCGGCGCCATCCCCGTGTTCGTCCTCGCGACCGAGACCGCGGCTGGCGTGTTCGACGTCGGCAATTATGCCGGCTGCCCGCGCCTCGCCGCGTTGAGCTGGGGCGCCGAGGACAGCGCGACGGCGCTCGGCGCGACGAGCAACCGCGACGATGACGGCGAGTATGACTTCCCCTACCAACTCTTCCGCGCGCTGTGCCTGACCGGCGCGGCGGCCGCCGGGGTCAGCGCGATCGAGACGATCCATGGCGACTTCCGCGACGCGGCCGGTCTGGAGAAGATGGCGCGCAAAGCGCGCCGCGTCGGCTTCCGCGGGATGTTGGCCATCCACCCGGACCAAGTGCCGGTGATCAACGCCGCCTTTTCCCCCAGCGCCGAGGAGATCGCTCACGCCGAAGCGATCGTCGCTGCATTCGACGCCAATCCCGGCGCAGGCACGGTCGGCCTGAACGGCGCCATGCTCGACATGCCGCACCTGAAGCGCGCGCAGGCCCTACTGGCGATGCGGCGGTAAGGGAAAGCGGTTGCGGCTACCAATGGTAGCGGAGGAGGGACTTGAACCCCCGACCCCAGGATTATGATTCCCGTGCTCTAACCAGCTGAGCTACTCCGCCCAACCGCTTTGGAAGCGGGGCCTATAGGAGCGGGCGGCGCGCCGGGTCAAGCGCACGATGCCGCCTGGAACACAGGCGGTGCAAGAAGGTACGTCAGAAAATCCCAACTCCTTCGTCATACCCAGATCGCGTAAAAAGATATACTTCGCACAATACGATGTGGTTACGGATCGCAAGGACCGCAAAATCACTGCGACTGACGAGAGTGAGAACCGATGAGCAAAGGTGGATATAACGGAGGTTCGACGATTATACAGGCGTCGATAGGCTACATCGGCTCCAAACAGAAAATCGCAGCGATGAATGTCGACGCGCAACGATCGAAACCTCTCTCTGGAAAGAGAAAGCTCAAAGCTCGTGAAAAGGATATTGAATACGAGCGAGCCATAAAAAAAGCGCGCAAGGCACGCCAGAAAAGCGATCCGATGAAAGGAGTTACAGTTCGTCGGCTGACGAAAAACACGTTGCGAGTTCGCAAACCGGAGATTTAATCCGCTCATCAACGGGGTGATGAGCGACAGGCTCAAATCTCGACCTGACTGCCCAGTTCGACCACGCGGTTGGTCGGCAGGCGGAAGAATTCCATCGCGCTTTCGGCGTTGCGGAGCATCCAGGCGAACAGCTTTTCGCGCCAGATCGCCATTCCGGGTTTCGATGACGCCAGCAACGTCTGCCGCGCGAGGAAGAAGCTGGTGTCCATCATCTTGAACTTGTCGCCGCAATTGGTGACGAGGCCGAGCGCGGCGGGCACGTCGGGCTCCTCCATGAAGCCGTAGCGCAGCACGACGCGATGAAAGCCGTGGCTCAAGTGATCGATCATCAGCCGCTCGGCCTGCGCGACGAACGGCACGTCGGCGATCTTCACCGTCAGCAGGATGATGCGCTCGTGCAGAACCTTGTTGTGCTTCAGGTTGTGGAGCAGCGCGTGCGGCACGCCGTCGGCGGACGAGGTCATGAACACCGCGGTGCCGGGCACGCGGCTGGCGTGGGTCGCCGCCGACTGGATGAAAATCTTGATCGGCATCGCGCCCTCGCGCAGCCGCGCCATCATCAGCTGGCGCCCCTTCGCCCAGGTAGTCAGCACGGTGAACACGATCAGCCCGACCAGCAACGGGAACCAACCGCCGTCGGGGATCTTCGTGAGGTTCGCGGTGAGGTACACCCCGTCGACCAGGAAGAACACGCCGAGCAACGGGATCGCCGCCCATTTCGGCCAATGCCACAACCGGAACAGCACGACGCCGAGCAGGCAGGTGTCGATCGTCATCGCGCCTGTGACCGCGATGCCATAGGCGCTGGTAAGGTTCGATGAGGTGCGGAAGAACAGCACCAGCAGGATGACCATCGTCAGCAGCATCCAGTTGATCAACGGAATGTAGATCTGCCCGACGGTCGACGCGCTGGTATGCTCGATCCGCAATCGCGGCACGAAGCCGAGCTGGATCGCCTGTTGGGTGACGGAGAAGGCGCCAGAGATCACCGCCTGCGACGCGATCACGGCGGCTGCGGTCGCGAGCAACACCAGCGGAAGCTGGAGATAATCTGGCGCGAGCAGGTAGAACGGGCTCTCCAGCGCGGAATGGCCGACGCGCGTCAGCAACGCCGCCTGCCCCATATAATTGAGGATCAGCGCGGGCAACACAAAGCACAGCCATGACAGGCCAATCGGCCGGCGCCCGAAATGCCCCATGTC
>JAFEEZ010000208.1 GCA_018240825.1 Pseudomonadota bacterium
ACGCCCGCATTCGCCGGCGACCGCCGCGAACACCAGCACGACGCGGGCATATTGGAAGCACGAGAAGAACGTCGCCATCCACACCGACGCCGGGATCATCGACAGCGCCAGCGTCGCGCCATAAACCCCGATCGCGATCCAGAACGGCCGCGTCGCGCCTTTGCCCCGCCGAGTCATGATCAGCGCGAACGCCAGCGCGTCGACCGGCGACACCTCGATGCCGCGCGCGGTGCCGTTCCACATCGGCCAGCCGACCAACGCCGCATCGATCCGCAGATTGTCGCCGGTGAATAGCAGGACGCCGATCACGGTCAGCGCCCACTGACGCAAAGGCGGATTCTGGCGCAACAGCGACGCCAGGATCGGGATGCTCATCACGATCAAGGCGACGGCGACATAATGCATCACTGAATCCCCAACACGGCCGGATCGCGCAGCGCCCCGCTCTCGGTCGCTGGATCGGATATCAGATTCGCGCGGCACTTGCGCGCAGAAAGCAACGCCGGCCATGGCGACGTCCTGCGACGGGACAGCAAACCACTTTGTCGGCGCCGGGATTTCTTATAGCAACCGGACAACCTTGGGACGGATGCCCGATGATCTTCGACCATTTCGACATGATCCGCATCATCAACCTGCCCGAGCGCACCGACCGCCGCCGGCGGATGGAGCGCGAGTTGCACAGCGTCGGCCTCGCCGGCGATCCGCGCATCGCGTTCTTCCCCGCCATCCGCCCCAAGGAGGCGCTGAACCATTCGTCGATCGGAATGCACGGTGTGTTCCTGAGCCACCGCACCATCCTGCAGGAAGCCGCGGCGAAAAATTCGTCGGTGCTTATCCTGGAGGACGATTGCGATTTCGCGCCGCATATCGCCGATTACCGCGCGCCCGAAGGCTGGGACATTTTCTATGGCGGCTATTACGCGGCCCAACCGGAGAACCTTCAGCAAAGCGACATTATCGGCGCGCACATGATGGGGTTCACCGCCGCGGCGGCGAAGCAGGTCGCCGACTATTTCACAACGTTGAATCCGGAGGGCCAGTTTCCACCGATCGACGGCGCTTATGTCTGGTTCCGCCGCGCGCACCCCGAAATCAAGGCCGCGTTCGCCGAACCGCCCATCGGCAACCAGCGCGCATCGCGCACCGATATCGGCAATCTGGCGATCTACGACCGGATGCCGGTCGTCAAACAGGCCGTCGAGCTGGCGCGGCAGTTCCGCAACCTGTTTCGCAAGCGCGGCGAACAGCATACCGGCAAGTTCAAGTTCTGAGGCGGCGTCGGGGGACGGCGGCGCGCATGTTCAGAACCTGAACTCGCTCGGCCGCAGCGGCGAATCCGATCGCGCGAACAGCATGTCGATCTGGACCAGCGGCCCCGACGGTCGGCTGAACCCCGAAATCTCGGTCGGCAGCCAGTCGCGCGCCGCCATCCAGGCGACGACCTCGGGCATCAGCGGCGCCCCCTTGTTATAGGGCAGCATCGCGACTTCGAGCTGCACGAGCGATGCTTTCTCCAGAACCTTCGTCCCGCCCGCGAGCACCTCAAGCTCCGCTCCCTGCACATCGATCTTCAGGAACGGCGCGGAAACGGTCGTAAGGAAATCGCCGGCCACGTCATCCAGCGTGCGCGTCGTCGTGTTCCGGGTGGTGCGCGCCGCGTTGCTCGCCTCGGCAAAGATCGACGACCCTGTTCCCATTTCATGGAACGCGACTTCCTGCCCCGAAGTCGCCGACAAAACGCCGCCTGCGACGAACAGGTCCGGACGCGTGGCCGCGAACGCCTCGAGCGCCGGCAGCAGCGCGGCCTGGCCCTCCACCATCAACGTCGGCTTCGGACCTAGCAACCGATTGGCGAGCCGCGTCCAGTTGCCGTGATATGCGCCGACATCGATATAGCTGTCCGGCGCGAAGCCGCGATCGGCGAGTCGCTGGTACGTCGTCTCCTCGAAATTGCGCATTGCGAGATCGGCCACCGCCAGCCGCGATTGCGACCCGAGCCGGGCATAGACCGACGCGATCAACCGTTGGGACAAGGACGCCATCGTCAGTTGCCGCCGCCTCTCAGCGCCAGAGCGTCAATAAGCATTGTGGTGTTTCAGGACTCTGACCGTCGCGAGCAGGATCACCAGGTCACCCCAGAAAGTCCAGTTCTGAAGATATTCGAGGTCGCACCGCAACCGCCCTTCCAGATCCTCGCGCCTTTCGGTCGATCCGCGGAATCCGCGGATCTGCGCGAGACCGGTGATACCCGGCTTCGACGCGTGGCGCATCCAGTAATGGTGCGACACTTCCCAGAACAATTGATCGCCCGCGGTCGACGCGGTGGCGTGCGGGCGCGGCCCGACCAGGCTCATGTTGCCGATCAGCACGTTGAGCAATTGGGGCAGTTCGTCGATGCTGGTCGCGCGGATGAACTTTCCAACACGCGTCACACGCTCGTCGTTGCGGCTGGCTGAAACCTTGCCGTTGGCGTCGGTCTGCGCGAGGTACATCGACCGGAACTTGTAGATTTTGAACGGCTGGTTGTTGCGCCCGATCCGCGTCTGCGCGAACAGCGCCGGCCCCTTCGAATCGAGCCGGATCGCGATCGCGACCGCAATCAGCAGCGGGGCGATCAGGATCAGCGCCGGGATGGTCAACGCCAGGTCGAACGCGCGCTTCTGAACGCGACTGGCCAGGCTGAGCGGTCCCATCGACAGGATCAACGTATCGGATTCGCCCAGCCGGCCCAAGCCGACTGCGCCGTGGATGTCGTGGGTCGACACCAGCAACTCGACGGCCATGCCGGTCGCCTTAAGCGTCGTGATCCACGCCTCGCGATGCGCCTCCCCCACGCCGAGATAGATTTTGTCGTACGGATCGACCAGCACCCCGAGCTGGGCGATCGTGGCGGGATCGTCCAAGTCCGGCCGCAGACCCAGCGTCGCGACGTCGAGCACGTCGCAATCGGGTGCTACGCTCGCCGGAACGCCGTCCACGATCAACAGGCTCTTTTCGACGACGCTGTCGAACGCCCAGCGCACCAGCGCCGCCACCAGCGTGCGGCCGACTAGGATCAGCGCCACGGAGAACAATACGGCATAGACGAAAGCGAGCCGCGACATGATCGCGCCAACCTGGGCAAGGAACGCGAACGTCACGATGATGAGCGAGGTGGCGCCGAACGCGGCCAGCGCGCCACGCGCGGATTCGGCATAGTCGCTGAGCGATCTGACGCTGTACGCGCCGTACATCAGCCCGAACGCCACGAAAAACGGCATCGCGCCGAATACCACGGGAAATCCGTTGATCGTCAGCCCGCGGGCGCCCTGCGTCTGACTGCCCAGCCAGAAGCCGGCGAAAATCGCGACCAGATCAAGGAACAGGCACAGCGCATAGAGATGCATCCGCCGGCGCTCCATCGAGTGCCGGTCGAATGTCAGGAGTGCCTTTGATGCGGCCATATCCAATGGAAGCGCCTGCCCGTGATGAACCCTGAAGTAGTCGCGCTGGCAATGCCCCAGTTCGGGTAGGTCCGCAAACGCAACATCGTTGTTAGGCATGAATTTTCGACGGTTTTCGGCGAGAAACAGTATACGATCGAGCGCTGCGTCCGAATTCGAGACATAGCAGGCGGCGCGTCATCGCTTCGCGGCGTAGCCGTCCAGCGATGCCGACTGTTGATTTCTGCGGCTAAAGCGCCGACCGATCGCGCATGCTGTCAACCGGCATCGATTGGTCACCCACGATCGGCGATCCCACGGTCGGGGGATGGCTGACGGTGGTCGCTTATGCCGTAGCGACACTGTGCTGCTACAGAAGCGCGCATGCCGACTGGCGGAATCGCAACGTCTGGGCCTCGCTCGGTATTTTCGAACTGTTGCTTGGCATCAATAAACAGCTCGATCTGCAGGTGCTTGTCACCGAGGTCGGCCGTTATCTGGCGAAACAGGAAGCCTGGTACCAGGATCGCCGCGAGGTCCAGCTCGCCTTCATCGCCGCGCTGGTGGTCCTGTTCGCACTGTTGATAGCGACCAGCCATCTCTGCACGCGGTCGAAGCCGCTGGCGGTCAGGATCGCGCTGCTGGGGACGTCGGTCGAATTGATCTTCGTGGCGATGCGGGCGGCGTCGTTCCACCACATCGACGCATTCCTCAAGACACACCTGGTCGGGACGACGGCCAACTTCTACCTTGAGAATTTCGGTATTCTGATCGTGACCGCCAGCGCCTGGGCTACGCTCAATTCGAGACGGGCGCCGAGGACGTAACGCCTTGCGCCATACCGCGCCGCGCTATAGCCATGACCAAAATCCGGGGGCTGCATGACTTCGTTTGAGCAACGCATATTGGTGACCGGGGGTGCTGGGTTCATCGGCTCGCATCTGTGCGACCGGCTGATCGAGCGCGGGGCCGAGGTGCTGTGCGTCGACAATTTCTATACTGGCCGCCTGCGCAACATCGCGCATCTGCGCAACAACCCGTCGTTCGAGATCCTGCGCCACGACGTGACCTTCCCGCTATCGGTCGAGGTTGACCGCATCTACAATCTCGCCTGCCCGGCCTCGCCGGTGCATTACCAGTTCGACCCGGTCCAGACGACCAAGACCAGCGTGATGGGCGCGATCAACATGCTCGGTCTCGCCAAGCGGCTGAAAGTCAAGGTGCTCCAGGCATCGACCAGCGAGGTCTATGGCGACCCGACGATGCACCCGCAGCGAGAGGAATATTGGGGCAA
This sequence comes from Pseudomonadota bacterium, assembly GCA_018240825.1. Lineage (GTDB taxonomy): Bacteria > Pseudomonadota > Alphaproteobacteria > Sphingomonadales > Sphingomonadaceae > Sphingomonas. The sequence continues at coordinate 4,720 of JAFEEZ010000208.1, forward strand.
CGTCAACCCGATCGGTCCGCGGTCGTGCTACGATGAAGGCAAGCGCTGCGCCGAGGCCCTGTTCTTCGACTAGCACCGTCAGCATGGCACCGAGATCAAGGTCATGCGGATTTTCAACACTTATGGCCCGCGCATGCACCCCAATGACGGGCGCGTAGTGTCGAACTTCATCGTCCAGGCGCTGACCGGTCAACCGATCACCTTGTATGGCGACGGCAACCAGACTCGGTCGTTCTGTTACGTCGACGATCTCGTCGCCGGGATGATGGCGCTCATGGACACCGGTCCCGACGTGGCCGGCCCGATCAATATCGGCAACCCGGTCGAGTTCACGATGCGCGAACTGGCCGAGCTGGTCCGCGAACAGATCGGGACCGGCGTCGAACTCGTCCATCGTCCGCTCCCGCAGGACGACCCGCGTCAGCGCCAGCCGGATATCGCACGGGCGCGCGACGCGCTGTCGTGGGAACCGCGCGTCCCATTGAAGGAAGGCCTGGCGAAGACGATCGCCTATTTCGACACGCTACTGAAAGATCTCGGCGAGATTCCGGACGCAGCCTGACGGCGCGACGCGCTTATCATCGGCTAACCTGTCTCGCCTTCCCCGCGCTGGAAGTCGTCCCGGCATGCGCCGTTGCGGTTTTGCGCGACGGCGCGGGCGCACTAGCCGCATGGGTGCCCGGCGGGCGACTGCGACGAGCATCCAACACCCAAACGGCGTATCAGGTTCCGCTGGTCCCAGAACGGGACGAGTTGTGCGTCGCACAAGATGAGCCTCGTTGTCACCTGATTGGCATGGTGAACGCCGGGTCATAAAACGTGGTAAATATTTACAAACACTCCGTTTAACTGGGTCTTTACATCATCTCGTCCATGTTTTTGGGCATGCTTTCACGCGCCCTCCATTCGTCCGGCCTTTGTGCCTCCCTCCTTGCGGCTTTTGCCTTGTCGGCTTGCGGCGGCGCTTCCGGGTCGACCTCCGGTGTGACGACGATCGCCGGTGGTGCGCCCGCACCGACTCCCGCGCCGACGTCTGCTCCAACGCCGACGCCGACGCCCGCGGCGACCCCCGGCACGACCGTTCCGTCGCCGACCGTCGCCGGGCTGGACCCGGTCGATTCAGGCATTCATGTCCAGGACTATTTGCAGGCGGCGTGGGGCACCGGCGATATCCCGGTGCATGACGAGGATGTCGGCGCGTTCCGGTTCCTGTGCGCGCCGTCGCACAACGCCTATAACGATCCGATCGTCTATCCGGGCCAGCCGGGCAAGTCGCACCTTCATACGTTCTTCGGGAATACGCTGGCTGACGCGAACTCGACGTATGAAAGCCTGCGCAAAACCGGTGACAGCACCTGCAACGCCGTGCTCAACCGTTCTGCCTACTGGATTCCGGCGATGATGAATGGGTCGGGCAAGGTGGTCATGCCCGACTATCTCGCCGTCTATTACAAGCGCATGCCGGCGTCCGACCCGCGCTGCCACACCTATGCGACGGCATGCATCCAGTTGCCACGGGGCCTCCGTTATATCTTCGGCTACAACATGCTCGACCCGTCGACGACGCCGACCAACCTCGCCAAGCGCTGGTGGAATTGCGACGGCGTCGGCGCGACGTCTGGCAAGTTCGCGACAATCAAGGAAGCGCTGGCCGGATGCCCGGCGGGCGCCCGGCTCGGCGCGGTGCTCGTCGCGCCCGATTGCTGGAACGGCAAGGACCTCGACAGCCCCGATCATCGCAGCCACATGGCGTACCGCGTCTATAACGCCAACGCCGAACCGGTGTGCCCGGCCGGCTATCCCTATATCATTCCCGAATTCCAGCTTGGCGCGTGGTACACCACCGACGCCACGGCGAAAGACTGGTATCTGTCGTCCGATCGCATGGCCGGCATGGCTCCGCTGGAGCCAGGTACGACCCTGCACGCCGACTGGTTCGGCGCGTGGGAGGACAGCATCCTGACGATGTGGAGCGAAAACTGCCTCGACAAGCTGCTCAGCTGCACCGGCGGCGATCTCGGCAACGGCCAGCAGATCAAGACGCTGGCGGGTTACAATTATGGGTCGACCACGGTGCTGGCCGACATTCCCGCAAAACCAAACTAACGACCGCTTGTCCGTCGCCGACGGACAATGGCGATCGGGCGGTTGCGCGACGGCGCAGCCGCCTTTTTCTTTTGCGCGCATGGAATGGAATCGAAACTCAATAACTTAGCTACCCTTTGAGATTCCACGGCTTTCGGATGGACGGATTCGACCGATCATGGTAAACGGCCCTTGCGCGAACACCGCGCGGCGTGCGGGGGCGGATGGTCGAGGCGTGGTTCCTGATGGCGTTGGCTGCGACCTTCGCCGGCTATGCCGCTTATCTCGCGGGATTGCGGCGCAACCTGGTCGAACCCAACCGCGCCTCCTGGCTGATCTGGTCCGCGGCCACCGCGGTGGAGGCGTCGACCTACGCCGCGGTCAATCCGGGCGGCATGCAGCGTTGGGTGTTCCTGTTCGCCGCGTTCGCCTGCGTCGCGATCACCGTCGCGCTATGGCGGCGATCGTCGTGGAACGCGCCGAGCCGAACCGAAAGCATCTGCATCGCCGCAAGCCTGGGCGCGCTCGCGATCTGGGCGCTGTTCCGCAACGCCTTCTGGGCGCACATGCTTGTGATCGCAGCCGTCCCGGTCAGCTTCTGGCCGACCTGGGCGAGCGTGGCCGCCGACCGCAGCCGCGAACGGTCGCCGGCCTGGGGATTGTGGACGTTCGGCGACCTCGCCACATTGATGGTCGCCACGCGGGCGCCAGGCGGCCAGGTCGGCGAATATGCGTATATCCTGGTCGAATTGCTGTGCCATGCCAGCGTGTGGTTCATGATAGGGCTGACGACGATCAACCCGCTGCGCTCGCTCGGGACGCGCGAAGGGCGGTTCTACATGCTAGACGCGATCCGCACGCCGGCCAACCTGTTCAAGGTCGCCGACACGCATCTCGGCAAAACGGTCATCGCCGCGCAGAATTTCGCAGAGGGCGACCGCCTGATCGAATTCACCGGTCGCCGCTTTCGCGCCGACCGCCTGCCCAGCCTGATGCGCGGTTCGTCGGACCGCTTCGTTCAGGTCACGCCCGACCATTTCATCGGGCCGTCGGGGCGCATCGACGACCTGATCAATCACAGCTGCGCGCCCAATGCCGGGCTGCGCTTCACCGATCGCGGCGTGTTCCTGATCGCAATCCGCGACATTGCGGCGGGCGAGGAGGTGACATGGGACTATTCGACCACGCTCGCGCAATCGAACTGGCACATGATCTGTCGGTGCCACGCACCCGATTGCCGCCGTGTGATCGGCAATTTCACGACGCTCAGCCCGGAACGGCAGGAATGGTTCCGCGGGCGCAACCTGGTTGCGCCGTATTTGCGAAGGAAGGACAAGGTCGCGGGAGCGAAGGCGGCTTAGGGTCTGGGCTCAGTCAGCGACAGGCGTGAATGGGCGGCAGGTGCGGCTTTTGGGACGACGGACGCGCGGCGGTGGGATATCGCATTCAGTGTCAGCCCGAAGTCGGGCTCGCCGGCGCCGCTATGCCGCGACGTCGGCCCGCGCCGACGCCGCCGCCGGCGCCTGCAACACCAGTCGCGCCACCGCGCCCAGCCCCTTGCCACCGCTTTCCAACCGTAGCGAACCATCCATCGCGATCATCGAATTTGCGCACCAGTGCAGGCCGAGCCCGCCCGATTTGTGCTTGCGCGTCGAATAGCCGCGTTGAAACAGATTGGGCGCGTCGGCGGGATCGAACCCTTCGCCGGTGTCGCGGATTGCGATTTCCACCCCGCCGTCCGCACCGTCGTCGATTGTCACCGTAATGTTCCCCGACTCGCCTGCCGCAGCGACCGCCTCCGCCGCGCTGGAGAAGAGGGTGCCGACCACCTGGCCGAGCAACAGGCGGTCCGCGAGCACCGGATGCGGTTTCGCAGGAAAGTTGAACATGATCGACGCAGTCCCGCCCGAATGCCGCGCGATCGTCGCGTTCTGGGCGATGATCTGCGCCGCGTCGCACGGCTCGATCGGCGGGCGTTCATGGGCGAGCTGTTGCTGCGCGCCGATAATTTCGAGCGCCTGGCGCATTGCATCGCGCGCGATCTGGAGCTGGTCGCGCCGCTCGCCGCGCTGACGGTCCTCAGCGTCGAGCGCGGCGTTGGTAAAGGCGATAAGATTGGCGCGCCGTTCCGCCGTCACGTCGTCGCGGGCCAGCTCGGCCATGACCCTGTCGAGCATCGCGCGGTCGACAAGCGGCTGGGCGATCTCCGCGCTCAGGATCGTCGTGACGGGGTTCAGCGCGTTGCGGACATTGTGCATCACTGCGACCGCACTTTCCGAACGGCCGAGTTCGAAGCTCTGCACCTCGACCTGTTCGCGCAGGTCCTTCAGCTGGACCAGCATCGAATTGAAACTGCGTCCCAAGGAACCGATCTCGTCGTAGCGATCGGCATCGCCTTCCAGCACGCCCAGCGACCCGGAATCGCGCACCCGCTGCATGTGCGCCTCGACCCGACCGAGCGGACGCAACACGAGGCGCGTGGTCATCCGGCTGAGCACGGCGAGCACGATCGCAAGCAGGAGAGTCGAGCCGAGCACGGCGAGCCACAACATGTGACGACCGAGCATCGATACGTCGCGCGGGACCGCGAATCGCGCCGTCGCGACCAAGCGGTCATCGGGGCCGACGATCGGCATGGCGATCTTGAGTTCCCCGGCGTCGGCGGCGATCAGCGCGGACGGCGTCCCGTTCAAATCCAGAGTCGTGGGCACCTGAAGCAAGTCGCCCAATTGGCGAGAGGTCAACCGCCGGATCATCAACACATAACCGCGCGGCGTGCCGCTGCCGTCGCTACGCCGGACGCGTGCGATGCCCACCGCCGCGACAACGTCACCGATCCGTACGTAGAAATGGCCCGAATTGCCCCCTTTCATTGCCGAATCGAGGGGGGACGCGCGCAGCAGGGCGACCATCGCGCCGCGCAAGACAAGGCTCTCGCGGCCGGTGCGGGGGTCGATCCACCGT
>JAFEEZ010000209.1 GCA_018240825.1 Pseudomonadota bacterium
GCGCGGTCCACCTGCTCCCCGGCGAGGAACGTGGTGTCGCCCGGGTCGAGAATCTCAACCTTCTGCAGCATCTGGCGAACGATCACCTCGATGTGCTTGTCGTTGATCTTCACGCCCTGGAGTCGATAGACTTCCTGGATTTCCGACACCAGATATTCTGCGAGCGGCTCGATGCCGAGCACCTCGAGAATGTCGTGCGGATCGGGCGAGCCGCCGATCAGGTTGTCGCCACGCTTGACATAGTCGCCTTCCTGAACGTCGATCACCTTCGACTTCGGGATCAGATACTCCACGACCTCGCCGCCGTCCTCGGGCTGGATGCCGATCTTGCGCTTCGCCTTATAGTCTTTGCCGAACACGACGCGGCCCGAAACTTTCGCGATGATCGCATTCTCCTTGGGCTTGCGCGCCTCGAACAGCTCGGCGACGCGCGGCAGACCGCCGGTGATGTCGCGGGTCTTCGCCGACTCACGAGCAACACGGGCAACGACGTCGCCGGCCTGAACCGTGGCGTTGTCGTCGACCGAGAGCACCGCCCCCGGCGCGAGCATGTAGCGCGCGGCCTCGCTCGAATCCGCCCCCGTGAGGGTCAGACGCGGACGAAGGTCTTCCTTCGACTTTGCGGTCGCGCGGTTTTCGGTGACGACGCGCTGGGCGATGCCGGTGGCTTCGTCGGTCTGCTCGGTGAGCGTCTTGCCCTCGATCAGATCGACATACTTCACCGTACCGCCGGTCTCCGTGATCACCGGCATGGTGAACGGATCCCATTCCGCCATGCGGTCGCCCTTGGTCACGATATGACCGTCGTCGAACATGACGTAAGCGCCGTAGGGGATACGATCGACCGACACTTCGCGGCCGTCGATATCCTTGATCACGATTTCGCCCGAGCGGGAGAGAACCACGCGGCGGCCGCGCTGGTCGGTGATGATGCGCAAGTCACGGAACTCGACGGTGCCGTCGGCATGCGCCTCCAGGTTCGAGGTTTCGTTGAGCTGCGCCGCGCCACCGATGTGGAACGTCCGCATCGTCAGCTGCGTGCCCGGCTCACCGATCGACTGCGCCGCGATCACGCCGACCGCTTCACCGATATTCACCGGCGTACCGCGCGCGAGGTCGCGCCCGTAGCATTTGCCGCACACGCCGATCTTGGCTTCGCACACCAGCGGCGAACGGATCTTCATGCCCTGGATGCCGATCGCCTCGATCTGCGCGATCATCGCCTCGTCGAGCAACGTGCCCGACGGAATGACGACCTTGCCGGTCTTGGGATCGACCACGTCCTCGGCCGTGGTGCGGCCCAAGATGCGCTCGCCGAGCGACGCGATGACCGAACCGCCCTGAACGATCGCGCGCATTTCGAGCATGCGCTCGGTGCCGCAATCCTCCTCCATCACGACGCAGTCCTGCGACACGTCGACGAGGCGGCGGGTCAGGTAGCCGGAGTTCGCCGTCTTCAACGCGGTGTCCGCGAGGCCCTTGCGGGCGCCGTGGGTCGAGTTGAAATATTCGAGGACGGTCAGGCCTTCCTTGAAGTTCGAGATGATCGGCGTTTCGATGATCTCGCCCGAAGGCTTCGCCATCAAGCCGCGCATGCCGGCAAGCTGCTTGATCTGCGCTTGGCTGCCGCGGGCGCCCGAGTGCGCCATCATGTAGATCGAGTTGATCGGCTTCTCACGACCCTTGTTCGGGCCATCCTCGTACTTCTTGACCGCCTTGATCTCGTTCATCATCGAATTGGCGACCTGGTCACCGCAGCGCGACCAGGCGTCGATGACCTTGTTGTACTTCTCCTGCTGCGTGATCAGGCCGTCCTGATACTGCTGCTCGAAGTCCTTCACCTGCTCGCGCGTCTCATCGACCAGCTTGTCCTTGTCCGGCGCGATGATCATGTCGTCCTTGCCGAACGAAATGCCTGCGCGGAACGCGTGACGGAAACCGAGCGCCATGATCGCGTCGGCGAACAGCACGGTCTCCTTCTGGCCGGTGTGACGATAGACCTCGTCGATGACGTCGGTGACGTCCTTCTTGGTCAGCAGCCGGTTGACGGTCTCGAACGGCACCTTGTGCGATTTGGGCAGCGTCTCGCCGAGCAGCATGCGGCCGGGCGTGGTTTCATAGCGGACCATCCGCTCGACGCCATTCTCATCGACCTGCGGCACGCGGCTTGTGATTTTGGTGTGCAGGGTCACTGCACCTGCGTTGAGCGCCTGGTGCACTTCGGTCATGTCGGACAGCAGCATGCCCTCGCCGGGCTCGCCTTCCTTCTGCATCGACAGATAGTACAGGCCCAGCACCATGTCCTGCGACGGCACGATGATCGGCTTGCCGTTCGCGGGCGACAGGATGTTGTTGGTCGACATCATCAGGACGCGCGCTTCGAGCTGCGCCTCGAGGCTCAGCGGAACGTGCACGGCCATCTGGTCGCCGTCGAAATCGGCGTTGAACGCGGAGCAGACTAGAGGATGAAGCTGGATCGCCTTGCCCTCGATCAGCACCGGCTCGAACGCCTGGATGCCGAGGCGGTGGAGCGTCGGCGCGCGGTTCAGCAGCACCGGATGCTCGCGGATCACCTCGTCGAGGATGTCCCAGACTTCCTTGCGCTCCTTCTCGACCCACTTCTTGGCCTGCTTCA
>JAFEEZ010000020.1 GCA_018240825.1 Pseudomonadota bacterium
ATCACCCCCGACAGACAAGATACGGCGGGGCCGGCGATCGACGATGCGGGCATGGACGGAGGCGTCTTCCGCAACTTTCCTCCCGCACCCGTTCAGCCGGGCGAGTTCACGTTGCCGCTTTGCGACCTCGTGATCGGCGAAACGTCCGGCGGCGGCGTCTACGACTTCGATAGTGGTGCCGGCGAGTCGCTCCTGCACGCCGTGCTCACGCCGGAGAACATCGCGCCGATCGTCGTGATGAAGGCCGGCGACGCATGGCATGTGACGGATGGCTGGGCTCGCGTGAACGCCTTCCGTGCCCAGTTTGGCAACACCGCCAATATGCTCGTGCGCGTCGTCGAATGGGGCGGCACGCGAGAGGATGCGATCTATAATCGCTTCGCCGCAACCTTCCTGACCCTGAACGCTCGGAAAATCGACAAGTCGATGCTGCTGCGCCAGTTTCATCTTGCCTGGAAGGTGCCGCAGCAGATCCTGGCCGCGCGGATCGGTTGGACGGAAAGCAGGGTCACCCGCGAACTGGCTGCCGCCGACCTGATGCAGGAGGCGCCGCGGTTCGCCGAACTCCACATCAAGGCGGGCGACCCGCCGATCGACTATCTCTACAGGGTCCAGCAGGCTCGGAGCACCGCCGCGGAAGATGACAAGGCTCATCCGAAGCGCGCGCTGGAGAAAGGCGCGATCGCCAGGCTCGACGCGAAGCTGGAGGCGCTGATCGCGAAGCCGGAGCGGTTCGCCACCGCCGAGGGGCTCGCGAAGCTCGGCATCGGCAAGACGGACAAGACCCGGGCAACCGCACAAGCAGGCGAGCTGACCGATATCCCCGACGCTCTGTCCGTGCCCAACATCATCGATTGCGTCGAGGATTCCGGCGGCGATGCCGTTGCAATGGTTGAGATGGGCGCCGATGATCTGCCCAACATCCGCCTTCTGATCGACGTGACCATGATGGACGATCGTCGCAAGGCCGAGGTGCGCCATCTCGTGCACGAGGCGCTCGACCGGCTCTTGGGCTTCTAGGGAACTTGGCAACCCCGGTCGACGGCCGTGACCGATCATCACAATTCGGATCATCTGCCGTCCGGCGACGCCGCCGCGCCGGAAGGTGACTCGTTTTCGGACGAGGCGGGCCAAACGGTCCCGCCCGCCGGGGTTGACCATCCGCGCCCAGTCGATTCTGATGTAAAGCGCGTTCGCACAGACGTTCCCGAGCGGCTCGACGCGCTGCTGCCGGGCGAGGCGGCGCTCGTATACCAGCATCTGCGCGGTCGGCTTGCGACGATGTTCGACGACGACGGTAACTGACTGGAAGACACCCATGACCCAACCGCTTCGTGCCTACATCTATGCCAGGGTTTCCAACGACGACGAAGATGGCAACAACGCCTCTGGTGTAGCTCAGCGTGCAGCCTGTCGCGCATGGTGCGCGAAAAACGGTGTCGATGTCGTCGAGGAATTCGAGGAGCTGAACGTCTCCGGGCGCAAGCTCAAGCGTCGCGAGTTCGACCGCATGATTGGCCAGGCCACCGCCGCGGAGCGGCCCGTGCACATGATCGTCGTCTATGCGCTCAGCCGCTTTGCGCGCCGCCTGCTCACCCAGGTGACAGCGGAGCACAAGTTGTCCGAAGCCGGCGTGCGACTCGTGTCGCTGGTCGAAGATATCGCCGACGACCCCAATGGGCGCATGATGCGCTCGATGATCGCGGTGATGAACGAGAAGTATGCCAACGACGCTTCGATCTTCACCGCCCGTGACCGCCGCGGCAACGCCAGCGCTGGGTTCTGGAACGGCGGCCGCGTTCCGTTTGGCTACGAATCCCGTGTGGTTGTCACCGAGGGTCGCAAGGGCCGCAAGAGGCTCTTCATACGCGAGGACGAGGCCCCAATAGTCTCGATGATCTACGAGCTTGCCGACGTTGGGCTGACCGGCCGACCAATGGGCACGCGAGCAATCGCCACACATCTCAACACCCACGGCTACACGCTGCGCGGCAAGCCGTTTTATCACAGCAACGTCGACGGCATCTTGACCCGCGAGCATTACAGCGGATCGTATCGCGATCGCACCATGGACGCGAAGGGCGTGAAGCCAACAGAAGGGGAAGCGATCGTCGTCGCCTGCCCGCAGATCGTAGCACCCGATCTGATCGCCCGCGTCGCCGCCACTCGCGCCAGGGCGGCTCCTTCCGTCACACCGCCGAGGATCACGAACTCTCCAGTCCTGCTGGGTGGCCTCGCGACCTGTGGGCATCCTGAGTGCGGCTCCGGCATGGTGCTGCGCACGGGCAAGAATGGTGCTTATCGGTATTATGTCTGCAATCGAAAGGCGACGGCCGGCGCCGCGAGTTGCCCGAGCAAGGCGATCCGCGAGGACGCGCTCAACCGCATCGTGCTCGATGGGCTACTCAACCGCGTTCTCCAGCCCGAGCGGTTGAAGGTTCTACTGGCTGACGTCCTTGACCGCTCGGACGATGCCGAGACGCGCCGCAAGGATGATCTCGACCGCGTCCGCCGTGAACGCATAGCCGCCGAAGCTCGGCTGCGGCGTCTGCTCGAACTGGTTGAAGAGGGGTTGATGAGCCCGCGCGACCCGATCTTTGGCGACAAGCTCGCCGAAGCGCGTGCCTCGATCGCCGCACTGACCGAGACCGAGCACAGCCTCCAGAATCAAATGGGGACCGGCACGCGGGTCATCGACGATGCCGCTATCGAACGTTTTGGCAACATGCTGCGCGTCGAGATCCTGGGCGAGAACGCCGACCTGCGGCGCTCCTATGTGCGGATGCTGGTCGGTAACATTTGCGTCAACGACAATGAGATCGTCATCGCAGGCTCCACGGCAGTGCTCGAAGCCGCTGCCTCTAAAGGAGATATGACCAGCACAACCGCAGTTCGCGGTTTTGACCGGAAATGGTGCCCGGAAGAGGACTCGAACCTCCACGCCCTTGCGAGCGCCAGCACCTGAAGCTGGTGCGTCTACCAATTCCGCCATCCGGGCACGGGGTAGGCGGCGCGCTCTATTGGGGGCACGGAAGGTTGTCAACCGAACGGTCGCCGCTTGTCGACGCGCACGGGACGCGGCATGGAAGGCGCGAATTCAGACAAGAGGCCCGGTGTGAAGGACAAGATCGTAACGCTGATCGGCGGGGGCGGATTCATCGGCCGCTACGTCGCGCAAGAGCTGCTCGCGCGCGGCGCGCGCGTGCGCATTGCCGAACGCGACCCGCGCCGCGCCTGGTTCGTGAAGCCGCTCGGTGGGCTCGGTCAGACGCAGTTCGCGGCGTGCGACGTGACCAGGCCGGACACCGTCGTACGCACAGTCGCGGGGTCGGATGCGGTGGTCTATCTGGTCGGCACCTGGGGTCCGAACTTCAAGGATATCCAGCAGGACGGGCTGCGCGCCGCGGCGGAAGCAGCGACCGCGGCCGGGGTCGAAGCGTTCGTCGACATTTCGGCGATCGGCGCCGACCCGGAATCGGACTCCAGATATTACGCGACCAAGGGCGCGGGCGAGGCGGCGGCGCGCGCGGCGTTTCCGGATGCCGTGATCATGCGCCCCTCGGTCGTGTTCGGTCCCGAGGACAGGTTCGTCAATCGCTTCGCCGCGATGGTCGCCGCGACGCCGATCGTGCCCGTGCTCAAGCCCGGGGCGCAGTTTCAGCCGGTCCACGTCGTCGATGTCGCGCGCGCGGTGGCGCGGGTGCTGGGCGATGCCGGCGCGCATAAGGGCAAGACCTTCGAACTGGCGGGCCCCGAGGTGATCACGATGGCCGAACTGATCCGCTGGATCGCGGCGACGATCGGGCGTTCGCCCGAACTGATCGAACTGCCTGACGCCGCGGGCGGACTGCTGTCGCTGTTCGGCTTCCTGCCCGGCGCGCCGATCAAGCGCGACCAGTGGAAAATGCTCCAGACCGACAATGTCGCGACCGGCGCGCTGCCCGGCCTGTCGGCGCTCGGAATCGCGCCGACGCCGATGGAGGCGGTCGCGCCCGCATGGCTCGTGCGTTATCGTAAAGCCGGCCGCTTCGGCGTTCGCGCCGCCGCCTGAACTTTTCCGGCGCGCGGTCAGCCGCCGCCATTGGGGGCTTCACTTGTCCGACATCATCGCCGCCATCATCCTCGGCATCGTCGAGGGCGTCACCGAATTCCTGCCTGTGTCGTCAACCGGCCATCTGATTTTAGCGAGCGACTTGCTTGGCTACGACGCGGCGCGCTGGGCGGTGTTCAACATCGCGATCCAGCCGGGCGCGATCCTCGCAATCGTCGTGCTGTACTGGCGCACCTTCGTCGCGGTGCTGAAAGGCGTGATCGCGCGCCGGCGCGAATCGATCGCGTTCGTGCGCAACGTGTTGGTCGCGTTCCTGCCGGCGGTGGTGATCGGCTTCATCCTCAAGGACCGGATCGACGCGCTGCTGGAAAGCGCACGCGTGGTGGCCTGGTCGCTGATCATCGGGGGCGTCGCGATTCTGGTGATCGAGCGGCTTGCCAGGCCGCGCGAGACCGGCGGGGTGTCCGCAGTGGGCGCTGGACAGGCCGCAATGGTCGGGCTGGTGCAATGCCTCGCGATGGTGCCGGGCGTCAGCCGGTCGGGCGCCACCATCATGGGCGCGATGGCGCTGGGGATCGACCGGCGCACCGCGGCGGAGTTCAGTTTCTTTCTGGCGCTGCCCACGCTCGTCGGCGCGACCGTGTTGCAGCTGTTCAAGCACCGGCACGAACTCCATTCGCATGACTTCGGCCTGATCGCGATCGGCGCGGCGGTGGCGTTTGTCGTCGCGCTGGTTGTGGTCAAGGCATTCATGGCGATCGTGACAAAGCGCGGGTTCGCGCCATTCGCCTGGTACCGAATCGCTGCCGGCGTGGCCGCCTTGATCTGGCTGGCGCTGAGATAGGGCCGATTCGATACTATAATTATCCGGATCGTCTGCAAATAGCCCGCCAAAATCATCAATTCGGCTAAACCGGGTCAGCAATTCTGTCTTATCTTATCG
>JAFEEZ010000210.1 GCA_018240825.1 Pseudomonadota bacterium
CGGTGACCGCGCCGCCGACTTCGACGATCTCGCCGACCTCTTCATACCCCAGTGTCCGCACCGGATATGGCCAGCTCGGCGTGTCGCTATCGACGAACAACCGCCGGGTCTCGTCGAAGCGGCGATGCATGAACGGGCTCGTGCCGCGATATTGCGTCAGCTCGGTGCCCGCGCTGATCCCCGAAAACAGCGTCGCGATCCGCACCTCGTTCGCCTCCAGCGGTGCGTCGGGCGTATCCTCGAAGCCGAGCTCGCGCGGCGCGTTCAGGACCAGCGCTCTCATGCCGGTTGCGCATTCGCTGCGACTGCCCGCCGCGACGCCGACCGCGTGGCGAGCAGGATGACGACCGCGACCGCGTACAGCCCCGCCATCGCCACGATCCCAGCCTGCATCCCCGCGGCCTCACCGATCCACGCGACCATCAGCGGCGTCAGACCCGCGCCGAAGAACCCGATCATTGTCATCATCCCCACTGCGGTCGCGCGTGCATGCGGCGGTACCACGTCCTGCATCGCGGCATAGATGCACCCGTCGAACAGGCCCTTGGCGATGCTGGTCGCGACCAGTACCACGCCGATCTCCGCCGCGCTGTCGGCAAGCAGCAACGGCAGCAACAGCAGCGCCGCCAGCCCCAGCCCGATCGCGAGCGTATAGAACCTTCCGATCGACGTTCGCTTCGCCCAGGCGTCGGCGAGCAAACCGCCGAGCGGTACGGAGAGGAATCCTGCGATGTTGATCGTCGCCGACCCGACCCACGCCGAATTGGCGAGCGACAGCCCGAGCGTCTGCTTGACATAGTAAGGCGCCCAGAAAGTCAGCCCGGTCGACGCTCCCGTCGCCAGCGCGAACACCACGCACAGCATGATCGCGGGTGGAATGCCCAGCACGATCCCGATCGGCTCGGCGGGCTTGCCCGCTTCGGCCGCGGTGTGACGGATCGGCGCGTCCCTCAGCGCGAAGAACAGAATGATGGCATGGACCAGCCCCAGCGCGCCGAAAATAAGGAACGGCGCGTGCCAACTCAGCATGTCGGCGATGTAACCGGTCGCGACCGCGCCCAGGCCCGCGCCCGCGAACACCGCGGTCTGGTGAAGCGATAGCGCACGACTGCGCATCGCCGGCCGGTGCCAGTCGCCGATCAGCGCAGTCGCGGTCGGATAATAGGCCGATTCGCCGATCGCGGTCAGACCACGCATCGCGAGCAACAACGCGAACCCCGTCGCTAGCGAAGAAGCGCCGGTCGCAAGGCTCCAGAACACGAGCCCGCCAATGATCAGCCGGCTGCGTCGCACGCTGTCGCCGATCCGTCCCGCGACAAACGCGCCGACGGCATAGATCCAGAAGAACACGGACCCGAGCAAAGCAAGCTCGCGGTCATTGAGCCCGAACTGCGCCTTCAAATCGGGCAGCACCGCGATCAGGATGTTGCGGTCGGCGGCGTTCAGGAACGCGACGATCCACAACAGGCCGATCAGCACCCATGGGTAGCGCGAAGGCGGCGGGAGGGGTGCGGCGTCCATCACGGCGCCGGCGCGATCAGGATCGCGCGAAAATCGTTGACGTTGGTCAGCGTCGGTCCGGTCACGACGAGATCCCCCAGCGCTTCGAAGAACAGATAGGCATTGTTCTGCGCCAGGTGCGCCGCCGGGTCCAAACCCAAGGCGGCTGCGCGCTTGAGCGTGTCGGGGGTGACGATCGCGCCCGCGGCGCCCTCTGTCCCGTCGATCCCGTCGGTATCGCACGCTAGTGCGTAAATCCCGGCCTCGCCGTCGAGCGCGATCGCCAGGCCGAGCAGATATTCGAGGTTGCGCCCGCCGCGCCCGCTTTTGTTGACGACGGTGACGGTGGTTTCACCGCCGGAAATGACCGCGCGGGCCTGCCCGTCGCGCGCCAGCCGCCGCGACAGCGCCGCGTGGCTCGCGCCGAGATGCCGCGCCTCGGCCTGAAGCTGGTCGCCCAGGTCGGTGACTTGATAGCCAAGCTCGCGCGCCATCCCGGCCGCCGCCGCCAATGCGTCGCGCGCGCGGGCGATCACCACGGTGTCCGCGCCCGCCAACCCCAGCGTATCGGGATCGGGGGTCTCGTTGGCGGGATCGTCGAGCGCGGCGGCGACCGCGGCGGACGGCGCGATGCCGTAGCGTTCAAGAATCTCGCGCGCCATCGAGAGACTGCTGCTGTCTGCGACGGTCGGCCCCGACGACACGAACGACGGATCGTCGCCGGGTACGTCGGAAATGATCCACGTCGTGACCGCGGCATGTCCCGCCGCAACCGCGAGCCGTCCACCCTTGATCGCCGACAAATGTTTGCGGACGCGGTTGATCTCCTCGATCGTCGCGCCCGATTGCAAGAGAGCGCGCGTGACCTCCTGCTTGCCGGCGAGGTCAAGCCCCTCGACGGGCGCGGCGAGCAACGCCGACCCGCCGCCCGACAGCAAGACGAGCATATGATCCCCGGTCTTGAGCGTGCGTGCGAGCTCCAGCGCGCGATGCGCGGCGCGCACGCTGTTCTCGTCGGGATAGGGATGTCCGGCCTCGATGATCTCGACCCCGTCCAAACCCTTCAAATCTGCTGGCAAATGACCGTGACGCGTGACGACCAGCCCCTCGATCGCGCCGCCGCCGCGCGCTTGCGCCACGCGCATCATATCCGCAGCGCCCTTGCCGACCGCGACCACCAGGTTGCGCCCGTGCGGCGCCAACGGCAGCTTCGCGGGCATCGCGACTTCGGCCGATACGGCGCGCACCGCCGCGTCGAGGAGTTGGCGCAGCACGCGCCGCGCCGATGCGTCCTGCTCGCTCGCCGCCGGCATGACTGGTGCGGTGCTGATGATGCCCCTCCCTTGCGTCGGCGCGGGCATTCCCGCGTCCGTTGCGCAAAGCTGACGGTTGCGCGCCGCCGCGCCAAGCCGCCAATCGTGGAACGCTATGTTCCATTCCCCGCAACGCTCAGGTCAGGTCCCACGACAGTTTGGGACGGAGATTCTCCACGAGATAGTCGATCAGCGTCCGCACGCGGACAGGCACGCCTTTGGGATCGGCGAACAACGCGAAAAAGCTCATATCGGCGGTCTGCCAGCCGGGTAGCACGTCGACCAGCCGCCCCTCGGCCAGATCGCGCTTGCACAGGAACGCCGGCAGATTGGCGATCCCAAGTTCGGCCAGCGCCGCGTCGCGCAGCAGGATCAAATCGTTGCACAATAGCCGCGGCGTGAACTCGACCGCAACCTCGGTCGTCGCGTCATGCATCACCCAACGATGCCGGCGATCGACTGTGCCCGCAGCCAGCAGGTCGAAGCGCGGCAGGTCGATATGGCTTTGCGGGCTGCCCTTGCGCTCGAAATAGCCTGGCGCGCCGAACGCCCCGCACCCGGTCGTCCCCAGCTTTGCCGCGATCAGCCCCGAATCCGCAAACGGCCCGACCGCAAGCGCGACGTCAAACCCCTCGCGCAGCAAACCGACCGCATCGTCACTCAGCACGCTGACCAGCCGCACGTCGGGATATTGCTGGAGGAAATCGGCGAGGAGAGGCCCGATCAGGCTGTGCCCCAGCACATAAGGGATCGCGACCCGCACCACACCCTGCGGCGTGCGTTGCTGGTTGTGCAACGCGCGCTCGCCGTCCCGCAGCACGCCGATCGAGCGCAGGCAATAATCGAAGAACAGCGCCCCGTCCTGCGTCACCGTCACCGCGCGGGTCGAACGATGGAGCAATTGCACGCCCAGATTTTCCTCGAGCCGCGACACCCGCCGGCTGATCGTCGACTTGGGCAGACCGAGCAATTGCCCCGCCTTGGTCAGGCTTTCGGTTTCCACGACTTTGGTGAAGACCATCAGGTCGCCGAGATCCAGCATGGCTTGCGAGCGTAACGGTTGTTGCCGAGCATGCAACAGATCGTTGCTGCATTATCGGCTTCCGCCCAACCGGGCGCATCCTTCACTTTATGACAGCTTAGGGACGAGAGCGGCCGCCGAACGCCGCCGATATGAGGAGGGGACCAGTCATGAACCTGACCACGCACAAGCTTCGCAC
>JAFEEZ010000211.1 GCA_018240825.1 Pseudomonadota bacterium
GTCGTCGACAGCCTCGGGCGGTGCCGCGTTGGGCTCGGCGTCCTCGGCCGGGGCGGCATCCCCACCCGTGACGAACCCGAGACCGGCAGAGCCGCCCGCCTCGGTGGTCTCTTCGCCAGCTGCGCCTTCGTCGACGTCGTCCACCGCGGTGCCCTCGTCGACTGCTGTTCCCGCAGCGCCCTCGTCGACGGCGCCCTCGTTGACGGCGCCTGCGGCCGCGTCGTCGACCGGGGGTGCGGTCTCCTCCTCGACGGGCGCCGGCGCGACCTCGACAGGAGCGGCCGCGTCGACGCCGGGGACCACGACGGTCCAGCCGGGGATGATCAGGTTCGGGTCGCTCAGCTGACGACCGTTTGGCTGCACGATGTCCTGGGATGCCTCGAAGATCTCCGGGTAGCGATCGCCTGAGCCGAGCTCGTCGGCGGCGATCGCCCACAGGGTGTCGCCACCTTCGACGGTGACCGCGTGCTCGACCACCTGGTCAACGGATGCCGCGGCCGCGGGGGCAGCAGCGCCGGCCGGGAGCTCGAGCACCATGCCCGGGTCGATCCCGTCACGCTGACCGACCGTGTATCCGCCGGGCTGCTGACGGTCGTGGTTGAGGTCGATGATCTCGGTGTAACGGTTCCCGTCGCCCAGAGCCGTTTCAGCGATCGCCCACAGCGAGTCGCCCGGTTGGACCGTGTACAGGGTGGCCGCGGTCTCCTCCGCGGTCTCGGCCGCGGCCGGCGTCGTCGTTTCGACGCGATCGGCGAGCACAGGCGCGGCCACGCTCGCCGACACGCTCACAGGAGCGATAGCCGGGGCTTCGGCTGCGGTCGCGGCCATCGCACCGGCCGGGGCGAAGATCGCGATGATCGCGGCGATGAGCACGCCGGCGGCCTTCTGCTGCATGCCGAGTCCGGGAACCCGCACCCGCACGCCTTGGGCGGCGCCGGCGGCCACGCGCAGCTGGTTGGGGATCTCGGCGAGGTAGCCGATCGCGAAGGTGAGCCACGCGGCCCACGCGATCAGCGGGATGACGGTTCCGATCAAGAACTCGCCGCCGTAGTCGGGCATGGTGAACGCCTGCACCACGCGATCCCAGGAGGGGATCGGGTTGCCTGCGAGGTAGATCAGCGCGGCGGGCAGCCCGACGAGTAGTGCAGCGGACAGGATCAGGGCTCCAAGCCCGGTAGCGAATCGCCTCACGATTGGTCTCCTCGCTCATCGACGGTCGGACCCACGGTGAGGGTCGCTACGTCATATAGGCCGTGGATGCGGGCCTTCGCGGACATGGGAGATTCCCCGGTCACCCGTTGGGAGTCACGTTGACGGTCTGCAGCTCGTTGACCTCGAGCTGCACGTTGCTCGCCACGGTGGTGTTCACCACGCCGCTCGCGCCACTCAGCGACGTCCAGGTGACGACCCACTGGCTGGTCGCCGTGACCGTGTACCGATCGCCGCCCGTGCCCTCAGAGGTGCTGCTGTAGCGGTAGCCGCACGTCGGTGAGTCGGTGACGCCGTACCCGGTTGTGTAGGGCGTGCCCGTGCTTCCACAGACTCGCTCGCCGCCGTCGCCCATCGACCAGCGGATCGACGAGACCTGTGCGGTCGCGGTAATCGTCTGGCCGCCGAGGGTCGCGGTCTCCGAGTAGGGGCCCCACGTCACGGGCTGCGGGTTGTTCACCCAGAGCCAGACCGGGATGCCGACGTACGAGCGCCGGTGACCCCACGCGGGATTCACCTGCGGCGCCATGCCGATGTCGATCGCCGTGAGCGGGAAGCCCGCGATGAGCTCGGCCGCGGCACGCCCGGGCGTGTAGACAGTGAGGCCGGGAGGAACGGTGTTCGACCAGAAGGGTCGGTTGCCGACGCCCACGCCGCCACTGCCAGTCAGGGTGTAGCTGTTGCAGTCGTAGTAGCCGGCTTCCTCGTCATACCCCGCGGGCTTCGCCGGCCACACGCCCTCGGCCATCGAGACATAGCACTGGCGAGTGTTCGACCAATAGGACTGGCCACCACCGCAGTCGATCGTGCGATACCAAGTCGTCAGCCCGCCCGACGTCGAGTGGACGTACATCTGATCGGCCGGGATTCCCTCGAACTCGAAGTTGTTCTTGGATCCGAGCAGGAAGCACGTTGGCGCCCCGCGCGTCCAGCCGTTTGAGTCAGGGTTGGGGCTCGGGTCACTCGGCGGCGAAGAGAGTGCCGTGTAGCAAACAGACACCGTCCCGGTCGACTCGCAGTAGACCCCATCGGCTTGGGCGGGCGCGGCGACGCCCACGACGCTCGCGATGACAGCTGCCGCGACTAGGAGGGCGGCACGGGTTCGTTTCAGCATGTGTCCCCCGTCTTGATCATGTCGTAGACCGTCCACGCCTTCTCGTCGGCGACGTAGACGACCTGGTAATCGACGGGGTACTGCAACACCTCGGGACGAGGTGCGGGAGATCCATCAGCCTTCGTGATCACGAGGGTGGAAAAGTCGGTGCAGCTGGGGAGGGTCACATATCCGAACTCCACGCCCTCCCACTCCGCGGTGTACCCCTCGCCCAAGTCGGCCGTCACAGCGCCGGTGGTCGTATAGCCCTGGTCTTCGTACAGAGCGATCTCCTGCTGAGCGGCAGTGAGCGCGGGGCCGGTCAGGACCGCGTCGAA
>JAFEEZ010000212.1 GCA_018240825.1 Pseudomonadota bacterium
CTGATCGCCGGAATCATCCTGCTGCTCGATCGCTCGATAAAGCCGGGCGACGTCATCGTCGTCGCCGACAAGGAGGTCGGCTGGGTCAACAAGATCGGCGTCCGCGCGGTGTCGGTGATCACGCGCGACGGCAAGGAGCATCTGATCCCCAACGAGGATCTGATGACCAAGGAGGTCGAAAACTGGTCCTATACCGACCGCAATGTGCGCGTGCGCGTGCCCGTGACCGTCGCATACGATTGCGACCTGAAGCTGGCGCAGGAACTGATGCTGCGCGCCGCGACCGAAAGCCCGCGCGTGCTCGACGACCCGAAATCCAACGTCTGGCTGACCGAATTCGGCGAAAACGGGGTCAAGCACGACATACTGGTGTGGATCAACGATCCGCAAAGCGGCATAGGCAGCATCCGGTCGGACGTGCTCAACCGGCTATGGATTCTGTTCAAGGATCACGGCATCGTCATACCGCCGCCAAAGCGCGACGTGCGGATCGTGAGCGGCGAACTGCCGACATCCGGCTGATCTGTTGCGCGGCCGCAACATCGCGCCGCGCCGGCGCGCGTCGGCATTCAAAAGCATTGTGCAGCGCAGCGAAGAAAGGCATTGTGGTCGCGTGTCGGATTCGACGCCCGTCGGCTTTCAGCCGGTACAGAGGCAAAACCGGCGCGTGCAGGTGGGGACGAACGCTTTTTTCCGGTTCGAAAGGAATAACATGCGCTTCTCCCATGTCAGTCTCGGCGCGCTCTCGCTCGCCCTCGCCGCCCCCGCATTCGCGGACCCCAAACCCATCGGCCCCGCGGACCCCGCGGTTGCAGCGCCCGCGGAGCCATCGCCGGCCGTCGCAGCGGCCGACACCGCGCCTCCGCCCGAATTTGCCGTCAGCGGGGGGGCGATGCTGGTGTCCGACTATCGTTTTCGCGGGATTTCCCAGACCGGTCTGCAACCGGCGATCCAGGGATCGATCACGCTGACCCATTCGTCGGGCTTCTACGCAACGGTCTGGAGTTCATCGACCTCGGGTTACGTCACCTATTCGGGGACCGGCAGTCAGGAAATCGACCTGATCGCGGGGTTCAGGAAGACGACCGGCGGCTTCACGCTCGACGCAGGGCTGCTCTATTATCTTTACCCGCGCTCGCGTCCGGCGGGCGATCGCAGCAGCGCGAACTTCTTCGAACCCTATGCCGACGTCGCGTACACGATCGGCCCGGTGACGGCGAAGGTCACGGTCAATTATGCGCCGGCGCAAAAGGCGTTGGCGCTCGATCAGGGCCAGAGCGGGCTGTTGAAGAAAAACGACAACGTCTATCTGGCGGGCGATCTCAACGCATCGATCCCCAACACGCCGATCGGTCTGTCTGCGCATATCGGCCATAGCTGGGGGCCGAGCTGGCTGTCGCTTGGCGACGAATACACCGACTGGGGCGCCGGCGCGACGGTCACGTGGAAGAACCTGACCCTGGGCGTCAGCTATGTCGACACCGATGGCGTGTTCCTGCTCGCCAACGGCAGGAACGCCGCGCGCAGCGGGATCGTGGCGTCGCTCGGCGTCAGCTTCTGATTATTGGACTTCGGCGGGCGAGGCGGCGTTTTGTCGCCCCGCCCGGCCATTATCATCGCCTCGCTCGCGATGTGATATTGTAACGTCTCGCCAAAGCGCCTAGATGCGGCGCATGAGCGCGGCGATTCGCCATTCCCTGTTAGCGCACCTGCCGCGCCTCGATCGTTATGCGATGGGGCTGTCGGGGCTGTGCGCGGTGCATTGTCTGGCCAGCGCGGTGCTCGTCGCGCTCGCGTCGACCGCGGGCGGGATGCTGCTCAACCCGCTGTTTCACGAAGTCGGGCTGACGATTGCGATCGTGCTCGGCGCGCTGGCGCTGGGACGCGGCATTTTCGAACATGGCTACATGGCGCCCGCCGTGACCGGCTCGTTCGGCCTCGGCGTCATGGCCGGCGCGATGAGCCTGCCGCACGGCAATGGCGGCGAGACGTTCTGGACGCTGATCGGCGTCGCGATCCTGGCGCTGGGGCACGATCTGAACCGGCGCGCGGCGAACTAGGCTGAAGCGCAGGCGCGGCGGCGTCCGCGCCGATGCGCGCAGCGCAACGCTTCGGCCGGACGGCGGGCGGCTTCAGCCGGTCCGGCCGACGGCTTTGCCGGCGGCCTGCCCATTGCCCCGGCCTTCCACACCGCCTAAATTACCCCCAATGGCCGCGCACGCACATCATCATCATCACGAACCGGCCGGGGCCGATCTCGCCGCCGCCGCGCAGGCGACGCTGGAGAAATCGGGCGAGCAATGGACGGCGATGCGCGCGAGCATCTTCGACACGCTCGCCAGGTTCGACAAGCCCGCCAGCGCCTATGACATCGCCGACGCCGTGTCGAAGAGCGAAGGCCGCCGAGTCGCCGCCAACAGCGTCTACCGCATCCTCGACCTGTTCGTGGCCGCGAACCTGGCGCGGCGCGTCGAAAGCTCGAACGCCTATGTCGCCAACGCGCATCCCGACTGCCTGCACGACTGCATCTTCCTGGTCTGCGACAGTTGCGGGCAGACGCTGCACATCGACGACGACAGGATCGCCGGCAACGTCCGCCACGCTGCGGAGGCGGCCGGCTTCTCCCCGGTGCGCCCGGTGATCGAAGTCCGCGGCAAATGCGCGGATTGCGACTAGGTCATTTGGGCGTCGCGCCGGTCGGCGCTGGCTGACTGTCCGGCGGCGCAACGGGCGCGGACGCGTCCGACGTCGCCACCGCCGGTTCGGGGGGCGTATCGGGAATGGTGCGCACGACCTGCGGCGGCGGGGTGTTCGGATGGTAATAGTCGCGCCACGCATCGACCGCCCTGTAGAAATCGAAGAACGGCTGATCGAGGCGGGCGAGCGATGCGCGCGCGAACGCCGGCAGGTCGGCGTCGGACACCGCCGCGACCCTGGCGATTTCGATCCGCGCCGCGGCGCAGAACGCCGTCCGGATCGGCGACTGGCTGTAGAAATTGTAGAACCGGGTCTGCTGGTTTTCGAAGGCGTCGCGCCAGCCGTTCCAGCCGGTTTCCTCCCAGTCGCGCAGATATTCGTTGAAATAGCGGGTCAGGATCGCGCTGTGCGATCGCAGCCATGCGTTATAGCCGTCGACCACGCCGCCGCCCGCTTGGTCGCAGCCCAGCGCCGCGACGTTGAGCGCGCCGCGCAACTGCCACACCGCGGCGCCGTCGCTGGTGTCGAAATGCGGCGGGATATAGGTGCCGTCGGGACGCCGCGGCGCGGTGTAGATGTCGGGATAGCCACCGGGCGGCAGCACCGGCGGCGGCGGCTTGACGGGCGCCACAGTCGGGACGAAGCGCGGCGGCGGCGTCGGCTGGGAACATCCGGCGAGGCCGATCGTCAGCCCCACACCCCCGATAATCGCAAACGCGCGCAGCGTCATGGTCGTCGCTTCTCCCGCCCCCATGACCCGCACGGCATGAACCGCTCGCGCGAACGCGGCAAGGGAGCGGAGACGAAACGACACATGGCCGGGATTGTTGCATCGCGGCGGGGGCGGCCGTCATCGCCGTCCGGTCAGAGCAGCCCGATCTGCCTGTCCTCGTCGCCCGCCGCCCTGGCGGATTTCACGGCGTCGGCGCGCGCCATCGGCAAGTCGAGCCGCTTGCCCGGATGCCCCGGCCGGTCGAACAGCTCGGCCACCGTTATGACCTGCAACCGGTCGTCCTCGCGGTCGAGCAGCGGATGCCTGTACTTGCCCGCCGCCGCGATCTCGTCGCGCATCGGCTTGGTCGGCAGGCTGGTGCAGATCAGGAAGCCGAACTCGGCCTTTTCGCGCAGCCGGTCGCTGTTGAGCGTCGCCAGGTCGGCGCGCGCGCCCGGCCGCGACTTGACCTGAAAGATCGCCTTCCCGTTCTCGTCCTTGTCCTTCAGGAAATAGGCGATCCCGTCGATCCCGCCATCGGCGCCCTTCTTCTCGTTGATCCGCGCCTGGTTGCGCGAATAGGTCAGCACCGCCCACTTCTCGAATTCCTTGCGCGTCTTGTCGTCCTTGCGATTGGCGAGCGCCATCGCGCTTTCCAGGTCGCGCGGCACGCCGTCGAGCTGGATGTTCGCTTCGATTTCGGGCCAGCGGTCCTTGTAGGTGTCCTGAAAGCGTTTGAGGATCAGCGAGATCGACTGATAGGTGATGTCGATCCCGATCCACTGCCGATTGAGCCGTTGGGCGACCGCGACGGTAGTCCCGCACCCGCAATAGGCGTCGAGGACGACATCGCCTTCGTTCGACGACGCCTTGATGATGCGTTCGAGCAGCGCTTCGGGTTTTTGGGTGGGGTAATTTAAGCGCTCCTGCGCCTGCGAGTTGATTGGCGGAATGTCGGTGACGACGGATTGGATAGGCGCTCCCGCGTTTAAGTAGCGTTTGAAACGAGGGAAACCGTCCTTCTTTTTCGGCCAGTAGATAAGCCCCGCATCATCCAACCGGTCCAATTTCTGCTGTGTGGTCAAGTCTGACCACCCTTCCAAGTCCACGCGGTCTTCGGGAACCTTGCGGGGAACGGCCCAATGACGCCCCAGCTTCGACGGATCGAAATCGCGCCATGGCTTTCCGGAGTCCCCGGTTCGCAACTCAGCGCCCGTCAAGTCCGCCGCCATGAAATTGTCGTGCTTGTCCTTAGTCGAGTACTTCGACCCTAAATGAGCAGACGAGTGCGCTAGGAATACATCATTCCAGATGTAGTTTTGCGTCTTAGCGTAAAGCAGAATGTTGTCGTGAGCTGGTCCCCACCTGCGGGCCGACGAGTGGCTGCTAGTACGTTTCCAGATGATTTCATTCAGGAAATCCCCGCCTTGCCCGCAAAACACGGCGTCCAGGACCAGCTTGAGATAGTGCGACGCGGTCGGGTCGCAGTGGAGGTAGAAGCTGCCGGTCGGCTTGAGGACGCGGTGGATTTCGACGATCCGGACCGTCATGTGGATGAGATAGGCGAGCAGGCTGCCGCGCCCGAGCACCTTTTCCAGACCGCGGATCAGCTCGACGGTCTGGACCGTCCATCGGCTACCAAAGGCTCTCTCTCTCTCTCTCGCTAGTTAACCTATTGATATCTAATATATATTCCAGGCCCTCGGCCGCTTCGTCGCCCCAGTTCCACGTGTCGACGAACGCCTGCGCCTGCGCGCGGTCCTCGCTGCCTTGATTGTTGTAGATCTGGAAATAGTTGCGCTTCGAATTGAACGGCGGGTCGATATAGCAAAGGTCGACGCTCTCGCTCGCGATCTTGCGCCGCAGCACGTCGAGATTGTCGCCGTAGAAAAGCTTGTTCATCCGATCCCCCCGGTTCGCGCCTCAACCTTTTGTCTAGCCGAGCATTATTTTTCTACCAATGCAGGATTTTCGCGTGTCAGCATTCCGGCTCGCTCTTTCTCATCGCCGGCCATCCGCCCGGTTCGTCGCACCTTGTCGGCGACGTCGCGTAACCCCTGTGACCGTCGCCGGCGAACCGGATCGTTGCCGCCAGGCGCGCTGATGGTGTGACCTTTGTGACCTTGGTGTGTCCTGGCCCGGTCAGCCGAGCGCCTTGTCCATCCGCACCCCCGGCACAGGCACGCCGCCCTCGCTCATCTTCTGGACTCGCTCGATCGGCGCGTAGCCGCACGCGAGATAGAGCGGCTCGCCTGCCAGCGTCGCCATCAGCTCGGCGCGTTTGAACCCCGCCGCGCGCGCCGCCGCTTCGTTCGCGGCGAGCACTATCCGGCCGATCCCGCGCCGGACGAAATCGGGATCGGTGTACATCGCGCGTATCCGCGCCGGGTCTTTCGCCGGGTCGAGCGGCGCGGCGTTCCTGAGCGCCGGGTTGTGGTCGCCGCCATACAGCGTCGCGCGCCAGCTCCACCCGCCGCAGCCGACGATGCGCCCAGCGTCCTCGACCACGATATAGGTGCCGTCGGCGATCAATTGCGTGTCGAGGCCCATACTGTCGCGGCTCGCGGCGATCTGGGTGTCGTTCAGATACGCACGCTGCAACTCGCCGATCGCCCGGTCCATCAACGCCGCGATCGCGGGAATGTCTTCGGTAGTGGCGATCCGCGTCGTGAAGGTCACGGCTTCACGAGCTCCGGCGCAGGCCGGAGCGTCGGCCATATCGGCGCTGCGTCGGGATCGTCTCCAAAGCTCGGGCCTGCGCCGGAGCACGATTTCGGCAATAGGTCACTTGCCGTCGAGCATCGCCACCGTCGCGGTCGCGGGCGGCACATTCGCCATGCTCGCCGCACAACGCTCAGCCGCTTCCATCACGCGCAGCACGTTGCCGCCCGCCAGTTTGGCGATCATCGCGTCGGTCCAGCCGCGGCGCATCAGCTCGGCGAGCAACGCGGGATAGGTGTCGACCCCGTTCAGCCCCTCGGGCAAGTCGCCGCCGGTGCCGTCGAGGTCGCCGCCCAGCCCCACATGGTCGATCCCCGCGACCTTGACGATCCATTCGATATGGTCGGCGACCTGACTCAGCGTCACGACGGGGCGCGGATGCTGGCGCTCCCATTCGGCCATCGCCGCCTTGGCCCGGTCGGGCTGGCCGATATAGAGCCCGCCATAGGGCGGCGAGTAATAGCGCCCCTTTTCGGCATTGCGGTCCGCGTCCCAGCGCCGCCGCGCCTCCGACACATAGCCCGGCGCGTAATTGACCATCACCACCCCGCCGTTCGCCGCGACCAGCCTGAGCACCTTGTCGGAGACGTTGCGGGGGCTGTCGTCGACCCCGCGCGCCGACGAATGCGAAAAGATCACCGGCGCCTTCGACACGCGGATCGCGTCGATCATCGTGTCCTCGCTGACATGGCTGAGGTCGACCAGCATGCCGAGCCGGTTGAGTTCGCGCACCACCGCTTCGCCGAACCTGGTCAGCCCGCCATGCTTCGGGTCGTCGGTCGCGGAGTCCGCCCATTCGATGGTCTTCGAATGCGTCAGCGTCAGGTACGACGCGCCGAGCGCGCGATACGCGCGCAGCACCGCGAAGCTGCCGTCGATCTGGCCCCCGCCCTCGACCCCCAGCATGCTCGCGATTCGGCCCTGCGCGTGGATGCGGCGGACGTCGGCGGCGGTCGTCGCCTGCGCGAAGACAGCGGGATAACGCCGGAAGATCTGCTTCATCA
>JAFEEZ010000213.1 GCA_018240825.1 Pseudomonadota bacterium
GACCCCGATCAGCGTCACCGGGGCGCCTGCATCGTCGTGATATTGTCGCAACCGCGCGAGCAGCCTTTCCCCCTCGCCGCCGATCGCCCGCGCGCCGGTGTTGCGGCCCAGTTTCCACCCTTCGACGCGATAGCCGAGCGCGGTCAGGTAACGCTTCATGACGATGTTCGACCGGTCCGAATTGATCAGGCCGGGCAGCAGCATGATCGGCCGCCCGTCGCCCGGCGGCGCCTTCATCAATTCGGGCCACGCCTTGGGAATGCTCGCAATCGTGCCGAGCATGCGCGGCAGTTCGGCGGCCCATTGCGCTTTGGACGGTGGACTCAATGTCACCCCCGCATTTTCGGCGTGCGGCGCGCAAAAGGAAAGGGCGCGACTCTTTCGAGTCGCGCGCCTTCCTTTCGTTCAGCGCGATCAGGCGTAGCGGGGCGTCGCCTTGCGTCGGCTGCGCAGCGCGCCGCCGACCGCGCCGAAGCCGACCAGCATCATCGCCCAGGTCGCCGGTTCGGGAACACCGCCCGTCGCGTTGATTGCCGTGACGCGGAAATTGTCGAGACCCCATTCCTCGTCAGTGCCGCCCTGCCAGCCAGCGCCCGCGGCGCGGAAGCCGACCGTCAGGGTCGATCCGGTGTGCGCGAAGGTCGCCCAGGGCGAGTTGGTGAAATCGACCAGCGTGTCGCTGTAAAATTGGTGCGTGTCGACCTGATCATGCAACGCGATGACGACCCCGCCTGCCGCGTTCGTCACGGTGCCGCTCGCGTTATTGGCGGTGAGCGTCGCCACGACGCTGCCGTTGATCAGGACCTCGAGCAGGTCGGGCGCGGGACTGCCGTCAGTCGAATCCCAGCTGTCGAGTAAGCCGAGCACGCCGCCGAGCGAGATCGAGGTGTGTGCGCCGAGATTCGAAAAGGCGAATTCGGTGGTCGTGATTGGACCGACCGAGCTGTTGATCAGAAAGCTGTTCTTCCAGCCATTGGCGTTCCACGCGCCGCTCGTCGCGGTTCCGGTGCTGCCGCCGTTGGTGATGACGACGCCGACGCCCGGCGCCGTCGTTGTCCCGCCGTCGAAGTCGTTGCTATAGACGACCTGCGCGCCCGCCGGCGCTGCCGCGAGCATCGCCGCGAACGCTGCTGCGGCCAGAATACGCTTCATCACGAGTCCCCTTTTACAAAGCCGGATGCGACCCTGACTTGCCGGACGCTCGCTCTATAGCTGAGTCGCCGTCGCACTGCTTATGCTGAACGCAGGTTTAGGTAAATGGCGCCTCATTGGTCCATCCCGAAACGGGACGGTTTGTGGCGTCCCTCAGAGCCACGCGGTTACGGTGACGGGGAACGGCGTCCACGCGCCGACGCGGACTCCGGCATGCCGCAATGCGCGGCCGGTCCATTCGTTGCAGGTGGGGATCGCGCTGTACGCGCCGCGGGCATCGTAGAACGCGTCGCCGGAACCATAGCCGCCAGCGACCATGCCGCCGGGGCCCAGCGCATCGCGGACGAACGCGGCGAGGCGGCGGTATTGATCCGGAGTCAGCACGATCTCGCGCGCTGCATTGTTCGCCGGCGGCCTGGGAACATGTTCGACATGGAGCACCGTGCGGCTGCTGCCGATCGCGGCGCGTAGCACCAGGACGGGATTGATGTCGCTCCATGCCGGCGTGCCGATGTAGAAAGCTCGGTCGCCCCAGCCGACTGCGATGTGATCGAATCCGGCGTAGCGCGGGTCGGCGAGGTCGTTCCCCGGGAACGTGCTGCGCCAATCCACCCCAGCCGCCGCGACGGGCATGACGATGCCGGTATGGATGCCGTTGTCTTCGACGAAGATGCGTATGCCGTCGCGCGGTTCCACCCATCGCGCGTTAGCGGGAATGCTGCCCCCGATCAGTCCCGCCGCGGCGTAAGCGAGCACCAGTAACACCAGCCCCATCGCCAGCCGGCCTGTCCAGCGCCAGACGTGCAACCCGATTTCGTTCGCCACGTTGTCCGTGATAGACGGTTTCAATGGCGACAGAAACGCATGTCCTCGATTCCCCGCCGCCGGGCGCGGCGGCCGACTGGACCATCCCCCAGGACTGGAAGCATTATACCCCCGAAGAGCACGCGACGTGGGACATTTTGTTCGCGCGTCAGGCCGAACTGCTGCCCGGCCGCGCGTCGGAAGCGTATTTGCGCGGGCTCGACGTTCTCAAGCTGTCGAAACCCGGCATTCCCGATTTCGCGGAATTGAGCGACCGGTTGATGGCGCTGACCGGCTGGCGGGTCGTGGCCGTCCCCGGCCTTGTCCCCGACGACGTGTTCTTCGACCATATGGCCAATCGCCGGTTCGTCGCGGGCAACTTCATTCGCCGCCCCGATCAGCTCGATTACCTTCAGGAACCCGACGTCTTTCATGATGTGTTCGGCCACGTCCCGATGCTCGCCGATCCGGTGTTCGCCGATTATCTCGAAGCGTACGGCAAGGGCGGCCAGCGCGCGATGCAGATGGACGCGCTGAAGTATCTCGGGCGCCTCTATTGGTACACGGTCGAATTCGGTCTGATCGCGGAGCCGGAGGGGTTGCGGATTTACGGGTCGGGGATCGTGTCGAGCTACGCGGAAAGCCGGTTCGCGCTCGACGATCCCAGCCCCAACCGGATCGGCTTCGATCTGGCGCGCGTCATGCGCACCGAATACCGGATCGACGACTTCCAGCAGAACTATTTCGTCGTCCCCAGCTTCGACGCACTGCTTCGCGCAACGGTCGAAACCGACTTCGCGCCGCTCTATGAGACGTTGAAGGCGCAGGCTGACATTCCGGTCGCGGAAATCGTGGCGGGCGACGAGGTTATGACACTCGGCACGCAGGATTATGCGAAAGCGAAGGCCGGCGCATGAGCCCGCTCGCGATCAAGACATGCGGGTATCTTGTCTCGACGGTGAGCGTGCTGCTGCTGGCGATCGTCGCCTGGCCGGGAGCGAGCAAGCATCCTCCGCTCGAAATCGTGTTGATTTTCGGCGCGGCCACCTCGGTGACCGGAATGGGACTGCGCTGGTTGTCGTACTGGATCGAGGAGCGCCGCAAGAAGGAGGCGAACGACCCGGTCTAGATATCGAGCGCCCAGCCGTCGCGGCCTTTCGGGTCGATCGGTCTGGCCGGGACATAGCGCGGGATGCCGGCGCGCAGCAACAGGATCGTCCAGTCACCGCGCACATCGCGGTCTTCCTCGGTGCAGCCGCATGCAGCGAACGCCGCGAGAACCTGATCGGCCTGCGTATTGAGCAACCCTGCGAGCACGATCGCTGCCGGGGCTGCCGCCATCGCGGCGATTTCGGACGCCATCGAAATCAGCGGTCCGGCCAGAATATTGGCGATGACGAGATCATAGGGCGCTCGATCGGTAATGGCGGGGCTTAGGGCGCCATCGGCGACGACCAGCTCGATGTGATCGATTCCGTTGATTTCGGCATTCCGTCGAGTGACTTCGATAGCGGTTGGGTCGATATCTGTCGCGACGACATTCGCGTCCGGCCAGAGCGTCTTGGCGGCGAAGGCAAGCAGCCCCGTACCGGTGCCGAGATCGATGATGTTGTCGAACCGCGCCTCGGTGTCCAAACGTTCGAGCGTCGCCAGGCAACCCGCCGTCGTGGCGTGGTGCCCCGTCCCGAACGCGCGGCCAGCGTCTATCAGGAACGCGCGACCCCCCGGGGGCGGCTCGACCGGATGCGCGCTGGTGTGGACGACGAAGCGCCCCTCCGCGATCGGCTCGAGCCCTTGCTGGCTCATCGCGACCCAATTCGCGGGCGACAGCGCCTCGACGACCGGTTCGATCCCTTCCGCGCTCGGCGCCAGCGCGCGCAGTGCGGCGATCATCGCGGCGTCGGGCCGGTCCTGCGTATAAGCGTCGAGCCGCCAGCGCTCACGGTCATCCTCGACCTCCTCGGTGGTCATCAGCACCGCGTCGATCGCGATCTCGCTCGCATCGATCGCTTCGGCCTCGGCGCGGGTGCACGGGAACGACGTCTTCCAGCTGTCGACCGCGCCTTCAGCGGACATAGCTCGCCCCGTTCACGTCGATCACGGCGCCGGTCATCGACGGCGGCGCGGTGAGCGCGAGGTAAGCAACCGCGTTCGCCACTTCCTCGGGATCGGCGACCTTGCCGAGCGGGATGTCGGCGAGCAGCTTGTCGCCGCCCCGGCTCGCGAGATAATCCTCCGCCATCCCGGTCATCGTGAAGCCGGGGCACACCGCGAAGGCGAGGATGCCGTCGCTCGCATAACCGCGTGCGATGCTCTTGGTCATGGCGACCATCCCCGCCTTGGACGCGGCGTAGTGCCAGTGCGCGGGGCTGTCGCCGCGATAGGCCGCGCGGCTGGCGACGTTGACGATGCGGCCTGCCACCTCTCCTTTTTGTGGGCCGCGCTCCCGCCAATGCCGGATCGCGAAGCGGCACAATTCGGCGCTCGCGGTCAGGTTGATCCGCATCGTGCGTTCCCAGCCCGCCACCCAGGCATCGTCGCTTTCATCGATCGGATTGGCCTCGAAGATGCCAGCATTGTTGATGACGACATCGATCGCGCCGAGTTGCGCGAGCGCCGCGTCCCACAGCCGGCGAGGGCCGGCCGGATCGGCGAAATCGGCGGGGATGCCGCTCGCGGTGCCGTGGCCGACGAAGTCGACGCCGGGAGCGGCGGCCAGCGACTCGGCGATCGCCGCGCCGATCCCCCGGCTGCTGCCGGTCAGAAGGATGTTGGTCATGGCCCCGTCCTACCCGTTCGTGTCGAGCGAAGTCGAGACACAGGGAGATCTGGAAAAGGCGCCTCTCGACCTCGCTCGATACGAACGGACGTCGGGCGTCAGGCCGCCACGCCTGCCGAGAAATCGTCCGCCGCGCCCTTGAGCCCGCCCAGCCGGTCGTCGACGTCACCCACATCGTCGGCCAGCACGCCCATCTCGCGCGCGACGCATTCGGTTTCCTCGCGGATCGTCGCGATTGTGTTGGACATCGAATCGGCGGCGAGCGCGGTTTCGTCGACCGCGGCGGTGATCGCGGTCACGGTCTGCGCCTGCGCCTCCATCGCCAGGCGGATGCGCGCCGCGGACTCCTCGACCTCGGCAACGGTCGCCTTGATAGAAGCGCTGGTGTCGACGGTGGAGCGCGTGGCGGACTGGATCGCGGCGATCTTGGCGGCGATATCGTCGGTCGCGCGCGCGGTCTGGTTGGCGAGGCTTTTCACTTCCTGCGCGACCACCGCGAAGCCGCGGCCCGCGTCGCCCGCCCGCGCCGCCTCGATCGTCGCGTTGAGCGCGAGCAGGTTGGTCTGCCCCGCAATGTCGCGGATCAGTCCCAGGATCGATTCGATCGATTTGGCGTGATCGCTGAGCGCTTCGGACATGCCGACGGCCTGGCCCGCCTGCGAACTCGCACGGTTGGCGATTTCGGCGGCGGCCTCGACTTCGGTGCGCGCATCCTCGATCGCGCGGATCAGCCCGGCCGCGGTCTGCGCCGCCTCGCGCATCGCTACCGCCGATTGCTCGGCGGCGGCGGCGACTTCGCTCGTCTTGCCGATCATGCC
>JAFEEZ010000214.1 GCA_018240825.1 Pseudomonadota bacterium
GGCCGACCTGCTCGATCGCGTCCGAAATCGCGGCGTTCGTGATGGAGGACGGCTTCGACGACCTCGACGCGCCGGTTCTCCGCGTCACCGACGAGGACGTTCCGTTGCCTTATGCGGCGAACCTGGAGAAACTCGCGCTGATTTCCGCCGACAAGGTGGTGAGCACTGTCAAGAAGGTGTGCTACCGCTGATCCGCGACGTTCGGTTCCTTGAACCGTTCGGACTGAGCTTGTCGAAGTCCGTTGGCTCGGTAAACCCGTGCCACCCGCCCTTCGACAAGCTCAGGGCGAACGGATGTTGGGTGGTGACGTTGCGGGCCGATAACTGATGATTTCATCGACCACCCTAGGATTGGTTGGGGCGGGGCTTGCGCTGGCGATCGTCGGCACGTGCTGGGTGCTCTATACCGGCTTGCGCGCACGAGCTGAGGCGAGCGCGACGGCTGCGGACAATGACAGACTGTCCGCGTTGCTTGCGTCGGCGCCGGCGCTCGCGATGGTGGTGCGCGCCGACGGGCGGCTCGACATGCCCGACCGATTGGCGGACTGGATCGGCCTGGCGCCGCCCCCGCGTTTCCTCGCCGAACTGGTCACGCCCGGCGCAGGGCTGAGCAGCGAAGACGCGGCGACGCTGAACGACGCGGTCACCGCGGCGCAAAAGGCGGGCGAGCCCTTCGCGATGGCGATCCGTCCGCAGGGGTCGTCGCGCACGCTGACCGTGCAGGGACAACGCGCGGCGGATGCAGTGGTCGTCTGGTTCTTTGATGCGACCGAAAGCCAGGCGCGGATCGGCGAATTGCTCGGCCAGACCGCGCAACTGACCGACGCGTTCGGCGCGCTGATGGGGCTGATCGAAGCGGCGCCGCTGCCGATGTGGTATCGCGGCCCCGACCTGCGGCTCGCGATGGTCAATTCCGCCTATGTACGGGCGGTCGAAGGGCAGGATGCGCGCGACGTGGTGGCGCGCGGGGTCGAGTTGATCGAGGGATCCGGCACGGGCGGACCGCTCGCCAATGCCGGCCGCGCGCGCGACACGGACCGGCCCGCGATCGCCAACGCGCCTGCGACGATCGGCGGCGCGCGCAAGATGCTGCGCGTTCACGACGTGCCCCTGCCAAGCCCGCCGGGCGGAGTGGCCGGTTTCGCGATCGACATCGACGAACTCGAACAGGCGAGGAGCGGGATAAAACGCTTTGCCGATGCGCAGCGCGCCATGCTCGACCGCCTCTCCGCGGGCGTCGCGCAATTTGCGGCTGACCGCACATTGAGCTTCTGCAACGAACCGTTCATGCGCATCTTCGCTATGCGCGGCGAATGGCTCGCCGATCGTCCCGAATTCGATCGTGTCCTCGAACGCATGCGCGAGGCCAAGCGGTTGCCCGAGGTCCGCGATTTCCCCGGCTGGAAGGCCGAGCGGCGGGACTGGTTTCTGGCGGCGACGGGGGCGATCGAGGAAAGCTGGACGTTGCCCGGCGGCTCGCACATTCGCGTGGTCGGGCATCCCTTGCCCGACGGTGGCCTGTTGCTGATCTTTGAGGATCGCACCGAACAGGTTCAGCTCGCCAGCGCGCGCGATACGCTGCTGCGCGTTCGCACCGCGACCTTCGACAATCTGTTCGAAGCGATCGGCGTGTTCGCCGGCGACGGGCGGCTCCAGATCTGGAACAATCGTTTTCGCCAGATCTGGGGGTTCGAAGAAGAATTCCTTGCGACGCACCCGCGAATCGACGCGCTCGTCGGCGAGCGATCGGTGATGCTCGCCAACCCGGGCCGCGCCGGCGTCATCGCCGAACTGGTCCGCTCGGCGGCGGTGGGGCGGACCCAGCGTGGCGGGCGGGTTGCGTTCGCGGACGGACGCCATTATGAATTTGCCGGGGTGCCGCTGCCCGATGGCAACGCGTTGTTCACGATGCTCGACGTCTCCGACAGCCGTCGCGCCGAGCAGGCGCTGCGCGACCGCAACGAAGCACTCGAGGCCGCCGACCGCATCAAGACTGCTTTCGTCGCCAACATGAGTTACGAATTGCGCACCCCGCTGACATCGATCCAGGGTTTCGCGGAAATGATGGGCGAGGGCTATGCCGGCAAACTGCCCAAGCAGGCCGACGGCTATGTCGAGGCCATCCTCGAATCGACCGCGCGGCTGTCGGCCCTGGTCGACGATGTGCTCGACCTTGCGGAGAGCGAACGCGAGGTCGAGCGGCAGGACGTCGATCTCGAAATGCTCGCCAACGCCGCCGCCGAAGCGGTCGCGCCGGCCGCCAAACGCAAGTCGATCGATTTCGCGATCGAGGTCGCACCGTCGACCGACATGGTGAAGGGCGACCCCAAGAAGCTGCGCGAAATGACCGAGCATTTGCTGCGCCACGCCGTCGCCGGCGTCGGCGAGAAGGGCCGCGTTCTGCTCCACACCGACGGCGACAGGAAACGCGCGCGGATCGTCGTGTCGGACGACGGCGCGGGCATGGACGAGGCCGCGGTCGCGCGCGCGTTCGATCCCTTCGCCGAGCCGACGGCTAAGGACGACAACCGCGCGCTTGGCCTCGGCCTCCCGCTCGCCAAACAATTCGCCGAAGCGCATGGTGGGACGATCCGGTTATTGTCCGAGCCAAGCGCGGGGACGCTGATCACGGTCGAGCTGCCGCGCTAGGTTGCCGAAGTCCAGTTATGCGCATAAGGAGCGTGCAATGGTGAGAGTTCGCGAGGATAATGCACCGTTCCGGCGTCCGACGAATGTATCGCTCGATGCCGATTTGGTCGACGAAGCGCGGGCACTCGATCTCAACGTATCGCGGTCGTGCGAGGAAGGGTTGGCTGCTGCGGTATAGACCGAACACCGCCGCCGCTGGATCGAAGAGAATCGAGAGGCGATGGAAGCCGCCAACGACTGGATGGCCGAGCATAGGCTGCCGCTTGCCAGATACCGTATGTTTTGATGGCGCGGTTCGACATCTGCCCACACGGTGATGTGCTGGTTCTCGATGTGCAGGCGGATTCGTTGCCCTATTTGAAAACGCGCCTGGTCGTGCCGCTCTACCCGGTCGAGCGCGCCCCGAAGCCGCTGATTGCGATTCTGAATCCGACCTTACGTTTCGATGACGGTGAATGGGCAATGCTGACTCAATACGCTGCGGCGGCGCCCGCCCGACATCTGGGGGCCACGATCGGGTCGCTTGCCGCCGAGGAATATGCGATCGGACGAGCGCTCGAGATGCTGCTGACCAGAATATGATCGTTCTGAACGATGCGGGCGCGACCGAAGCCGTTGGCGCGCGGTTGGCGGCCATCGTACGCGCTGGCGACGTCGTCACGCTGTCCGGCCCGCTCGGCGCGGGCAAGACGAGCATCGCGCGGGGATTCCTCGCGGAGCTGGGATTGAAGGAGGAGGCGCCGTCGCCGACCTTCGCGATCGTCCAGCCTTATGCGCCGCCCGAAACGCGCCTGGCGGTGATGCATGTCGATCTCTATCGTATCGACGACCCGCATGAAATCGACGAACTCGGGCTTGACGAAGCGCAGACGGACTCGGTCCTGCTGGTCGAATGGCCCGAACGCGCGCCCGGGCGATGGCCGGACGCGCTGGCGTTGAGCCTGGACTTCGCACCGCATGGCGGTCGCGCCTTGACAGTCACCGCGCCCGCGGCATGGGAGGGCCGATGGCCCCTGACATGAATCCGCCCGCGGGCGCCGCCGCTTTCCTCGATAATCTGGGATGGGGCGACGCGGACGTGCTGCCGCTCGCGGGCGATGCGTCGTTCCGGCGCTATTTCCGCGTCGCCGGACATGGCCGCAGCGCTATATTGATGGATGCACCGCCGCCGCACGAGGATCCCAAACCCTTCCTCAACGTCGCGCAATGGCTGACTGCGCGCGGTTTTCCCGCGCCGGCGATCATCGGCGCCGATTTGACGCAGGGCCTCGTCCTGCTGGAAGATTTCGGCGATGCGCGGATGCGCGAAACGGTCGACGCCGCGCCCGAATCCTTGCTGCGGCTCTACGAAGCGGCGGTCGACATCCTCATCCGGCTGCGGGGCGAACCCGCTGGACCGTGGAAGGCGTATGACCGCAGCGAGTTGCACCGCGAATCGGATTTGCTGGTCGAATGGTATTGCCCCGCCGTCGGGCTGGAGGTCGGTATCGACGAATATCGCGCGGCGTGGGATGCGGTGTTCGAAACCGCGCTGACGCCCGAGCCGGTCACCGTCCTGCGCGATTATCATGCCGAGAACTTGATGTTGATCGGCGGGACTGAAGCGCTCGGCCTGCTCGATTTTCAGGATGCGGCGGCGGGGCATCCGGCCTACGACCTCGTTTCGTTGCTCCAGGACGCAAGACGCGATGTCGAGCCGGCGATCGAGGCGGCGATGCTCGACCGCTATCGGCGGATCACCGGAGTCGGCGAGGATTTCGACGCGGCGTACCACGTCCTCGGCGCGCAGCGGAACGCGAAGATCGTCGGCATCTTCACTCGATTGTGGCAGCGCGACGGCAAGCCGCGTTACCCGGCGCTCTGCCCGCGCGTGTGGCGCTATCTCAACGCCGACCTGCGGCATCCGGCGCTCGAACCGGTCAGAGCGTGGTTCGACACCAACATCCCACCCGACAAGCGCGGGGACCCGATGGAGATCGCGGCGGAATGACAGCCAAACGCGCGCTGGCGATTCGTCCCGACCCCGGCGGTGCGGCGCCTGAGACCGCGATGGTGATGGCGGCGGGGCTGGGCAAGCGGATGCGTCCGCTGACGGCGACGCGGCCCAAGCCCCTGATTCCGGTCGCGGGCAAGGCGCTGCTCGATCACGTGTTCGACCGACTGCGCGCTGCCGGGATCAAGCGCGCGGTTGTCAATGTCCATTACCTCGCCGATGCGCTCGAAGCGCATCTCAGGGCGCATGTGAAGGACATCGATATCGTCGTGTCTGACGAGCGCGACCGGTTGATGGAAACCGGCGGCGGACTGGTGAAGGCGCGCGCGA